>CAIYXV010000024.1 GCA_903930225.1 uncultured bacterium
AATAATTATTAAATAGTATTGGACGCCGCCGGAAAAAAAGAGCTTCTGGGGCTAGTCTTTCATAAAATAATAATAAGGAAAGAGCGAAACGCGCGCCCCCACCCGCGCGTTTCGCCCGTGTTTTATCAACCGTTCAATAGTTTCTTCAAAGAAAACCAATTTTTATTGGGAAAAGGAGAAAAATGCGACGTTATTTCATCAAAACTTACGGCTGCGCCATGAACGTCAGCGATTCCAGCAAGATCGCGGAAGCCCTTGAATCATTCGGTTTTGCCCCGATGGAAGATAAAGGAACGCGCTGGCCCCAGCTTAAAGCCAGCCTGAAGGGATGCTCGATCATCCTCATTAATACCTGTGTTGTCCGCGAACATGCGGAAAACAAGGCACTCGGCTTTATCGGCGCTTTGAGCAAATTCAAAAAATCTAATCCCGACCTGATCATAGGCGTCTGCGGCTGCATGGCGGCGCAAGACCACATTGACCTTAAAACAAGATTTCCATTTCTTGACCTGACCTTCGGGCCGAATGAGTTGGGGAAACTGAAAGAGTTCCTCGCCTCACCCCGCCTCGCTATCGCTCGGCACCCCTCTCCATCTAAGATGGAGAGGGGAATGAATCCCGCGAAGCGGGAGAAAGGGGTGAGGTTCGTCACCATCATGACCGGCTGCGACAACTTCTGCTCCTACTGCGTTGTTCCCTACGTCCGCGGCCGCGAAACCAGCCGGCCGATGGACGAAGTATTGGAGGAGATCAAGGGGCTAAGTGACCAGGGGATAAAGGATATAACTTTGCTTGGCCAGAACGTAAATTCTTATAAATTCGGATTAAAGGAATTATTGAAGGCAATTGAACCAGCGGCTAAACGCCGCGGTTCCAATTGCGAGGAGCCGAGACGTTTAGTCTCAGGATCCGAGCAATCATTAGTCATTCGTTTCATGACTTCCCACCCCCGCGACATGTCAGACGAGCTTATCCAAACTGTAAAAGACTGCCCGCATGTGGCCAAAGACTTTCATCTTCCCCTCCAGGCAGGAGATGACGAAATACTCAAAAAGATGAACCGGGGATACACGATCGAATATTTTTGCGGGAGAGTTAAAAAAATAAAGGAGCTGATACCCGAAGCCACTATAACGACCGATATTATCGTCGGGTTTCCCGGTGAAACCGAAGAACAATTCAATAAGACGCTCGAAAGGGTGAGGGAATTCAGGTTTAATGCCGTGAACATGGCCGCCTATTCGCTGCGCCCACAGACCTCCGCTGCCAAGATGCCCGGCCACCTGCCAGAAGAGATAAAGCAGGATAGACTTCGCAGGTTAAAAGAGGTCGTGCATGAAGTGGCAGGAAAAAATCCGAATAACCTAAATCCGAAATCCTAACATGGAATCGCCTTCGTCCCGATCATATCGGGACTTCGGCGGATTATATTTTCTAACTATAATAAAAGGCATTTTAAGATTCCAAGAATTTAATCCACTGAGCATAGCGAAGTGGCACATTATTCGGAATTTGGAATTCGGATTTCGGATTTATTATAGATAATCAGGATTGTTCCTCCTAAGGCCTTGTTCTGTTTCCGCCCTACTGATATAATTGCTTCCTAAGGGGGCAACATGGCAAACTCTGAACTGCGCGTTTTCTACGGCACCTCCCATCCCGAACTCGGCGAAAAGATCGTAAAGGACCTTGGCCTTGATGCCGGAAAGATAAAACTCTCCCGCTTCGCCGGCGGCGAGATCTATACCCGCATACTCGAGAATATCCGCGGCTCAAGCTGTGTCATCATCCAGACCTGCACCCAGAAAGTTAACGAAGACCTGATGGAGCTGTTCATCATCATCGACGCCATGAAGCGCGCTTCCGCCAAGTCGGTCAACGTAGTGATCCCGCACTTCGGCTACGCGCGCCAGGACCGCAAGGCCGCTTCCCGCGAGCCGATCTCCGCCCGACTGGTCGCAAATTTGCTTGAGACCGCCGGCGCCGACCGGGTCGTCGCGATGGACCTCCACTCCGACCAGATCCAGGGATTCTTCAACATCCCGGTCGATACCTTGACCGCCATGCCGCTCTTTATCAACTACATCAAGAGCAAAAACCTGGCCGACCCGGTAGTGGTTGCGCCCGACACCGGCCGCGCCAAAGTGGCCAAGAAGCTTGCCGACCGGATCGACGCCAAGCTGGCCATTCTCCATAAAGTGCGCTCCGAGCACCACAAATCTGAAGTGACTCACGTGGTTGGCGATGTCAAAGGCAAGACCGTCATCATCACCGACGATATGATCGATACCGCGGGCACTATGACCAACGGGGTCGACGCCTTGCGCGAGCAGGGCTGCAATCCCGACATTTACGTCATGGCCACGCATGGCATTTTTGCCGGCCCCGCGATCGACCGCATGACCAAGGCCAACTTCAAGGAAGTGGTGGTGACCGACTCCCTGCCGATCCCGCCGGAGAAGCAGTTCAAGGGCTTAACGATCCTCTCTTCGGCCGGGATCCTGGCCGAGGCGATCAAGCGCAATTACGAGAACAAGTCGATCACATCTTTGTTTGATTAGGTGGATAGGCCTTTAGGTAGTTAGGCATTTAGGTTGACAGGTATTATGAAAAAAATAAATATTGGTATCTTGGGGTATGGAACGGTGGGATCGGCAGTTGATACACTGATCCATAAGAACCACGCTTTGATCTCCCACCGCACCGGGATTGACTTAGAGGTTGCCAGGATCGCGGATATTTCCCCAAAGGTGCATCATCCCAAACTGGTCCGCGACGCCCATCTGATAACCGAAGATCCTAATATCTCAATCGTTGTCGAGGCGATCGGGGGCATTCATCCGGCGCTTGATCTTGTATTGTCGGCCATAAAGCACGGAAAGCACATTGTTACCTCGAACAAGGAATTGATCGCCCTGTACGGGGATCGTATATTTTCCGCGGCGGAGGAAAAAGGAGTAATGGTCCGGTACGAGGCGGCAGTGGGGGGAGGGATCCCCATCATCGGCCCGCTTTCGCGCGACCTGCTGGCCAATGACATAACCGAAATATTCGGCATCGTCAACGGCACGACCAATTTTATCCTCTCCAAGATGACCCGGGACCGGGTTGAATTCAAAGGCGCGCTGGTGGAAGCGCAAAGGCTCGGATACGCCGAGGCCGATCCTAAAAAGGACATAGAAGGCTATGATGCGTCATACAAGGCCGCCATTCTGGCCGGTGTGGCGTTCGGCGCGCAGGTTGACTGGAAAAACGTTTACTTTGAAGGCATCACGAATATCTCCCAGGAAGACATCCGCTATGCTGGCGAGATCGGCTACGTCATAAAACTGCTGGCGATCGCCAAAAAGCTTCACGGTGCCTGCGATGTGCGCGTGCATCCGACCCTGGTGCCGAAAGATCATCCCCTGGCGACCGTGTCGGGGCCGATGAACGCCATCTACGTTAAAGGGAACGCCGTCGGAGAGCTTATGTTTTACGGGCAGGGGGCGGGCGGCATGGCGACCGCTTCGGCGGTGGTGGGGGATATTATTGCTGTCGCAAATGACAAATCACAAATAACAAACTACAAACAACAAAAAATAAAGATCAAACCCATATCTGAGATCACCAGCCGTTATTACATAAGACTGGCCGTGCCGGACCGGCATGGGGTTTTGTCCGGGATCTCAAAGGCCTTTGCCGACGAGAAGGTCAGCATCGAGACCGTGGTGCAGAAGGAGATCGCGGGAAGGGTTGCCACGATCGTCATCATCATCCACGAAGCGAAAGAAGAGAACATTCGGAAAGCGATCGCCAGGCTTAAAAAAATGCGGGTCGTGAAACAGGTCAACAACGTGATCCGCGTTGGTCTATAGAAAAGCGTCACGTCGATCAAAGGAGGCCCGGCATGAACACGAATGAGCAATTCAGGGCGGTCCAGGGATTTATCGAGCATAATTTCAGGCATTTTAACGCCGCGGTAGTAAAAGACGCCGCCGAAGCGTATCTTGAGCATGTTAAAAAGGGCGGAAAAATGTTCCTGGCAATGGCCGGAGCCATGAGCACCGGCGAGATCGGTTTGACCCTTGCCGAAATGATAAGAAGGGACATGGTCCACGCGATCTCCACCACCGGCGCCAACCTGGAAGAGGATATTTTCAATCTGGTGGCGCACGACCATTATGTGCGGGTCCCCGGCTACCGATATTTCACCAAGGACGACGAGGAGAACCTTTTAAAGAACCATTTGAACCGCGTCACCGACACCTGCATTCCCGAAGAAGAAGCCATGCGGAGGATCGAAAGGCTGCTGCAGCAGTACTGGCGAAAAGCGGAAAAAGAAGGAAAGCGGTACTTTCCTTATGAATTGATGTACCAGCTGATCCGGGACGGAGTGCTCAAGGAGCATTACCAGATCGATCCGAAAGATTCCTGGATGGTCGCTGCCTGCGAAAAAAACCTGCCGATCTTCGTCGGCGGATGGGAAGATTCCACCATCGGTAACGTGCTGGTGGCCGACTATAAAAGAGGCAGTCTTAAGAACATGGCGGTCATCAAAAGCGGACTTGAGACCATGAGCCTGCTGATCGATTGGTACAAGGAAACTTCCCCTAAAAGTTCGATCGGCTTTTTCCAGATCGGCGGCGGGATCGCCGGCGATTTCCCCATCTGCGTGGTGCCGCTGATCGAACAGGACCTTTTTGAGGAAAACGTCAGGAAATGGGGATATTTCTGCCAGATCTCGGACAGCACGACCTCCTACGGTTCATACAGCGGCGCGGTGCCCAACGAAAAGATCACCTGGGGCAAGCTTTCAAAAGAGACGCCGAGCTTTGTGATCGAAAGCGATGCCACGATCATCGCGCCCTTGATGTTCGCGTATATTCTGGGCAAGTCCGGCCGCTAAGACTAGTGGCGGAGGGGGAAGGAGCGGGAGCCTTATGCTTCATTTTGAGGTAATCATCCGGCTCGATCGCCATGGTCTTTATTTCCCCGCCGAGCTTTCCGATCTTCACTCTTACTTGTCCGGTCCGGACTATGCTTTTATTTAATTTTTCTCTTCCGACCATAAAGACCCGGATGCCGAAGGTTGTGGTTTGGGTAAAGATCGTATCCATTAACCTGTCTTTATCGTTTAATTTGCCCAGAACGACCAGTTGAACGGCGTTCCGCTGTTTTTTCATCCGAATGGGCTGAACATACGCGTCCAGCGCCCCCGCTTTCATGAGCGCCGCGATCGCCCGGTCGTAGAATTTGGGGTCCATGTCGTCGATATTCGCTTCCAGCTGTAGGATCGTGTCCCTTTCCGATTGAATTTCTTTTTCCCCCATGATAATCCTTAACAGATTCGGCTGTTCGGGCAGATTGTAACTGCCGGCTCCGGACCCGATCTTGGAAACTCTTATCCGCGGCAGCGGGCCGAAACTTTTGGCCAGGGTCTTGATGATGGCGGCGCCGGTGGGTGTAGTCAGTTCTCTTTTGATCCCCGAATCATAGATCGGGATGCCTTTTAGCAGTTGGGCGGTGGCGGGGGCGGGGATGGGGAGTACTCCGTGAGCGGTCTTTACTTTTCCCGAACCCACATTGATCGGAGAGCTGTAAACCTCATCGATCTTAAAATACTCCAGGCCGATCAGCGTCCCGACAATGTCGATGATCGTGTCCGCCGCGCCGATCTCGTGAAAGTGGACCTTGTTGATCGGGATACCGTGAACCTTTGATTCGGCTTCGGCCAGCTGGCGAAATATTTCCGAACTAAGCTTTCTTACCGGTTTTGATAACCTGCTTTTATTGATGATCCTCAGGATCTCTGCGAGATTTCGATGATTCCGAGACCCTTTGACCATGACATCGAAATAAGTTCCTTTAATCCCATGTTTTTTTGTTTTCTTGATTTGTAATTTTGGTATTGTTTGTGGTTTGTGATTTGTAATTTGTAATTTTTGCAGTTCGCTTTCAAAGTAACGCCGATCCAACCCTGCGTCAAGCAGGGCGCCGATGATCATGTTGCCGGAAATGCCGGAGGAACAGTCAAAATAAGCGATGTTCATGACCGTACGATCGAATAAGCGAGCGCCGCCGCCCCGAATCCGTTGTCGATGTTGACCACGCCGATCCCCGGCGCGCAGCTGTTGAGCATGGTCAGAAGCGCGGATAATCCCTTGAAACTTGCTCCATATCCTACCGAGGTCGGCACGGCGATGATGGGCTTATCGATCAGCCCGCCCAGGACGGAGGGGAGGGCCCCTTCCATCCCGGCGACCACGATAACTACGCGGCATTTATTTATTTTTGGAAGATTATCGAGCAACCGATGGATGCCGGCGACCCCGACATCGTATATCCTTTCAACTTTATTCCCCAGAAATTCGGCGGTGACCGCCGCTTCTTCCGCCACCGGCAGGTCCGCCGTCCCGGCGGTGACCACTGCGATCAAGGAACCTGCGACTAAACGTCGCGGTTCCTTGTAATAGGTAATTATCCTTGCCGTCTCATGATATTTTGCCCTCTTTAAAACCTTCTTGACCGCGGTGAACGTTTTCCGGTCCGCCCGGGTGGCCAGCACATCATGTCCATGGTCCCATATGCGCCGGGCGATCTTCGCGACCTGCTCCGGCGTCTTTCCCTGGCAATAGATCACCTCCGGGAATCCCTTTCTTTTGATGCGGTGATGGTCTACCTTGGCAAACCCAAGGTCCTCGTAGCCTGCTTTTTGATTTTTTATATCTTTTAAAGTTTTATTAAAATTCATTTTTCTATCCGTTCATTCGTTGTCAATATTCGTTGATAGATTCTCCATCCTTGCCTTGATCTTTTTCTCGTAGCCGATCTCTTTCGGCTCATAGTATTTTTTCTTCTGCGCCAGATATTCCTGAGGAATATACCCCGTCTCCGAGTTATGGGCGTATTTGTAGCCTTTGCCTTTTCCCATTTTTTTCTCACCCTCATATACCGGATTTTTTAAATGAATCGGCACCGCGAGGGTCGGGTTCTTTTCCACGTCCTTGATCGCCGCATCGATCCCGGCGTAAGCCGCGTTGCTCTTGGGCGCGGTGGCGATGTAAACCGCGGCCTGCGCCAGGGGGATCCGGGCTTCCGGCAGGCCGACGAATTCCGCGACCTGCATGGCGGAATTGGCAACCAAAAGCGCCAGCGGATCGGCGTTCCCCACGTCCTCCGAAGCGCAGATGACGATCCTCCGGGCGATAAAACGCGGGTCCTCCCCGGCATAGATCATCTTGGCCATATAGTAAAGCGCCGCGTCCGGGTCCGAGCCGCGCATCGATTTTATGAAAGCGGAGATCGTGTCATAATGCTGATCGCCTTTCTTGTCGTACACCACCGCTTTTTTTGGATCGATTCCTCGGCTACCTTGAGCGTAAAATCGATTGTGCCTTTTCGGTTCTGCGGAGTGGAGAGCACCCCGAGCTCGAGCGCCGAAAGCGCGCGCCGCGCGTCGCCGTCCGATAGTTTGGCGAGATGGGAGAGCGCGTCGGCGTGCATTTCTATTTTTATCGATCCGAATCCGCGCGCCTTGTCCGCGATCGCCCGTTGGATCAGTTTTTTAAGGTCGTCTTCCGCGAGCGGCTTGAGCTCAAAGATGTTGGAGCGCGACACCAGAGCGGCATTGACGTAGAAGAACGGGTTTTCGGTCGTCGCGCCGATAAGGATCAGGTTCCCTTCTTCCACGTCGGGCAGGAGGGAATCCTGCTGCAGCTTATTAAAGCGGTGGATCTCGTCCAAAAACAGGATGGTCTTGGCGCTGTGCATTTTTATCCGCTCTTTGGCTTCAGAGCTCACCTTGCGGATGTCATCAACTTTGGCGGTGGAGGCGTTGAGCCATTCAAAATGCCCCTTGGTCGAATAAGCGATCACCCGCGCGATCGCGGTCTTCCCAATGCCGGGCGGGCCAAAAAGGATCACCGAGGAGACCCGGTCGGTTTCGATCAGTCGGCGCAGCAGTTTTCCCTGGCCGACGACCGATTCCTGCCCGACGATCTCATCGATATTGGCGGGGGCCATACGGTAGGCCAAGGGCGCCTGCTTTTGCCGGTATTCCGCCAGATTCCCGTCAAATAAGTCCATGATTAATTATACCATGATCGCCAGACCCCATGACCACTTGACCGCATGACCTTTTGAAGTCTTGTGGTCTTGCAGTCTTGAAGTCATGCCGTCATGAGGTCTTGATTATGCTATAATTTCTATAAGATGATATTCGGCTTTACTTTACAAGATAAGTTCGGTATCTTCATCGCCGCCATAATCACGGTCGTGATCGCCGGCCTGTCGTTATTCTTTTTCTTTCAAATGGATGACGCCCTGATGATCTCTCTGCGCTCCCAGCTCTTGCTGACTTCAAAACTGGTCGCCAGCCACATCGATCCCAATAAGATCTCGATCATAATTAAAGGCGATGAAAGATCAAAACCCTACTGGGACCTTAAGAAAGATTTAAAAGATATCCAGCTGCAGGACCCTAAAATAAAAGGTATTTACGTAATGGTCAGGACGCAAAAAGAGAACATCTGGAAATTTGTCGCAGATGAGGACCTCGACACAAAAAAAATGGCGCATTTGAATGAGGCCTATGATACCGCGCAGGACCCTGAAATGAGGGCGGCGTTCAGCGGGGCGCTGGCAGATCGCAGGATCAGCAGCGATAAGTGGGGACGCTGGCTTTCGGGTTACGCGCCGATCTATAACTATCAGGGCCATCCGATCGCGGTGGTCGGCGTCGATTTATCGGTTGCGGACGTGGAAAACGCCAAAAAGCAGATCCGGGACCTGGTGATCGTGAGCTTTGCCGTCGGCCTGATCCTGGCCATCATTTTCGGCCGGATCGGGGCCATCACCATCACCAACCCGATCATGGCCCTGCTTTCCGGCGTCCGGAATATCGAAGAAGGAAAGTACGGCTTCAAGATCAATATTTTCCGGAAGGACGAGATCGGGTCTCTGGTCACCGGTTTTAACCGGATGTCCGACAAGCTGGGGGAGTTGGAAAAACTTAAGGCCGATTTCCTTTCGGTCATTTCCCATGAGCTTTATACCCCGATCACGCCGATCAAAGATTCCTCGAACCAGCTGATGGAGAGCCGGACGCTTTCGGACACCGACCGGCAGCTGGTCTCGATCATTTACCGCCAGATCGGCAAAATGCAGAACCTGGTCGACGAGATGCTGGACTTTTCCTGGCTGGAGATCAAGGAATGGAAGCTGGAAAAAGAACCGATTTCGCTTAGGCTTTTGGCGGATGAGGAGAGAGAGCTAATGCGAAAGCCGGCGGCGGTCAAGAACCTGGAATTGGTGTTGAAAATGGGAGATGACCTGCCGACCGTAATGATGGACAAAAAGCGGATCGCGCATGTTTTGAAGATCCTGCTCGATAACGCGGTCAAGTTCACACCCGAGAGCGGGAAGGTATCACTTGAGATCAACAAGGTCTCGGGCGGGGTCGAGTTCTCGGTTCGCGATACCGGGATCGGAATATCAAAGGACAATCTGGAGAAGATCTTTTCCGGGTTCTTTCAGGTCGAGGACCACATGACGCGCACCCGGGGCGGGGTGGGGCTGGGATTGGCCATCGCCAAGCGCATCGTCGAGGCGCATAACGGGTATATCTGGGCGGAATCCCAGGGGCTGGGGGAGGGAAGCCGGTTCATGTTCCTCCTGCCGATCGCTTAAAATGCTTAAACACATCAGAAAACAGGTGCGGATGTACGAGACCAAATTCAGCTTCGGCGCGGCCTCTGCGCTCATTACCAATATGGGCCTGATCATGGGACTGCTCGCGACCGTTAACGCCCGCGTTAACATCATCGCCAGCGTCCTGGTCATAGCTCTGGCCGATAATATTTCCGATTCTTTCGGCATACACGTCTATCAGGAATCGGAGCGCCTGTCCCGGAAAGAGGTATGGTTTTCGACCGGAACGAACTTTCTGACCCGCTTCCTAGTCTCGATGGTCTTTGTCGGTTTCGTTTATTTCCTGCCGATCAATATCGCGGTCATCTGTTCGCTCATTTACGGACTGCTGCTTTTGTCGTTTATAAGCTACATCATCGGACGGGATGAGGATGAGAACCCGCTTTACGCGGTGTTCGAGCATCTGGCCATCGCCCTGTTTGTCATTCTTTTGAGCGAATTCGTGGGCAGGATGATCGTGCATTGAGGATATATCAGAGCCGGAACGGTCAGTCGGGAAGCGAAACCAAAATAGCGCAACCTTCCGCCCATCGAACCATTACTTTTATTCTACCGAATATGATCCACGGATGTAAGAAGTGCAACCTGGGCCGGTCAAAATAACCCTTATTATGGGGCGGCTTTCCCTGGGCGCCCCGCACTATCCCTATATAGTATACCTATGTACACAGTGCACACATATGCATTTGCACCTATTCCAGATTGCGAATTGGCATATATTCAATTATTAGCTTATTGGTTTCTATCAATTTTTATCTCGCTTTATTTGATCATTTTTTCAATATTGCCATCGACAGGATCCACTCAATAACAAAGAGATCAATTGCCAGTTTTCATGAAATCCTTAATCGTCTTATCTG
>CAIYXV010000025.1 GCA_903930225.1 uncultured bacterium
AAGTTGGTTTCTGTTGGATACGCTTACAAGGCGTACAATTCAGACAACCTGGGCGGCCAGCCGGCCAGCTATTATGCTCCTGCTTCCGGCGGCAATTATGTTTTAAAAGCCGGCGACACGATGACGGGGACATTGACCATGGGGGCCTCTGCCAATTTTATGATCCCAACCACCACCGCGACCGGTGGTGTCATTTATCAAGGAACAAATAGATTTATTCACACTTACGGGTCAGCTAATCTATTTTTCGGGTCAAATGCCGGCAATCTAACAATGACTGGCGGGAGCAATATAGGAATAGGCGCCAGTGCCCTCCAAAGCAACACTTCCGGTACACAGAATACAGCCCTGGGCTTTTCTGCTCTCCAAAGCAACACTTCCGGTACTCATAATACAGCCCTGGGCTTTTCTGCTCTCCAAAGCAACATTAGCGGCAACTTCAACACTGCGATAGGCCGTAATACCCTTAGCAGCACTACCGGCAGCTTCAACACGGCAATAGGGTGGGCAGCAGGTCGTAATAATATAACCGGCGAAAGCAATGTTTTCTTAGGCTATCAAGCCGGCTTCAATGAAACAGGAAGCAATAAGCTTTATATCGCCAATTCAAGCGCCAATCCGCCATTGATCTATGGGGATTTTCTTGCCGGCAATGTCGGCATCGGGACGGTGAATCCCGGTTACAAACTTTCGGTTGTCGGCACCATTGAAACCTCCGGTGCCGGCGGCTATAAGTTCCCTGACGGAACAATCCAGACGACGGCTGTGACCGGCGCCACCTTATGGGCGTCATCCGGAAATAATATTTCTAATACTAATTCCGGCAATATCGGCATCGGGACGACGAATCCCGAAAAAAAGCTGGATGTCCGAACCACCGCCGCGGGGAAAACCGATGTCGGCATGTTCGAAAGCCAATATGCTGCCGATGGCGATCAGACGGGCATTAAATTCATCCAGCGTTTCAGCAACGGCAATCAAGGCACCCTGGCGAGGATCGGGGGCAAGTATTCGGGCGTCAACAACGGCACATTGGTTTTTGAGACTAAATCCGACGGCAATATCGGCCAGACATCCGAAGGAACGGATGCGACAACCATTAAGATGGTCATTGACCACTCCGGCAATGTTGGCATCGGGACGGCGAATCCTGGTTACAAACTTTCGGTAGCCGGCACCATTGAAACCTCCGGCACCGGCGGAATTAAGTTCCCGGACGGGACGATCCAGACCACGGCGTCGACTGGCGGAGCAACCGGCAATTATGTCCTCAAAGCCGGCGACACCATGACCGGGACACTGACCAATACCGCGACCACCGGACTGAATATTGCAAATAACGCTTTGCTTTCAGTCTCTTCCGGCCAGACCGTGGTCGGGACAACGTTCGCGACTTACGGCAAACTGGAAGTGGTAAGGGAAAATGAATTTTTGACCATAGCGGCCCTGTATAATGGTTTAAATGATTATGGGGTATTAGGCGGAAAGGATTTTGGGGCATACGGCAGATCAAGCAGCACCGAAGGGAGCGGGGTAAAAGGAGAAGCCATAAGCACTTCGGGAAATGCGGCTGGGGTTAAGGGTACATCCGCCAGTTCGACCGGATTCGGGGTTTACGGCTACGCCACAAACACATCGGGAATAAATTACGGCGTATACGGGTCGACGGATTCCTCTCAGGGATATGGGGTATTTGGCCAGAACACAGTCGGC
>CAIYXV010000026.1 GCA_903930225.1 uncultured bacterium
AGAACTACTACATCAACACCATCCAGAATTAATGCTCCGTTGGAAGGGATATAGAAATCTGAATTTGGAGAACCACCTGTAATACCTTCAGTTAATGAAGGAATTATAAGTGATCCCTGAAGAACAAGTGAACCTGTACGGATCCATAAAGCTTTTCTCAGGTTTGCATTGTCACCTGCTGCTTCGGCTGTGAGTGTATTAGCCCCAAATAGCCTGAAATTATTGCTTCAACTTAATGATATATTTTGGCAGCAAGCAATATGAAGATCGAGAGAAAAGGAGCTTAAAATGAGTATTTCTAATGTGGATAAGGTGCTATTGCGATTCCCAAACTGCCTGGCCAAGATCGCAGGCAAAGACGCGGCACAGGTAGCTAGAGATAAGGCCAAGGTTATTAATAACATGGCAAAATTAACGGACTTAAGAATAATGTTTTCTCATGCGGCTTATGAAACTTTAACCGGAGTAAACTCTGTTTTGGCGGTAATATTTTCCTCGATAGACCTGCAAAACTGCGGATCGGCACAGGAAGCCGTTAAATTGATCAATACCAATAGATCCAGTGCGATGAAGGTAATTTTTGATACTCGTACTGTTGGATTTTCATCATTCCGTGCCCGAAACGTACTTCTTGACGGAACTGGGTGCGCCGACGGCACGTTATCGATACGTGCTGGACGCAAAGCTTTCCCCTCTTGCCGAACCCCCAATACCTGAAAGATAAAATTAGCTAAAATTCGCCGGCGGCGATCTGCAGGCGGACCTTGTCCATCAGCCTCATAAAGAAGCGCAGGTTGTGGACCGTGAGAAGATGCATGGCGGTGATCTCCCGCGCCCAGAAAAGATGGCGGATGTAGGCTTTTGTAAAGTTTTTGCAGGCGTAGCAGTCACACTCCGGATCGATCGGGGTAAAATCTTTTTCGAATATATTGAGCCGAATGCTGGTTTTCCCTTCATAGGTCAAGAAAGAACCGTGGCGGGCCAGGCGGGTCGGAATGACGCAGTCGAACAAGTCGGCTCCCAGTTTGATCGCCCCCAGAATGTCCGAAGCATACCCTACCCCCATCAGGTGGCGCGGGGCTTTGTCGGGCAGAATATCGGTCACGAGATCGAGCATTTCGAACATCTCGGCCTGCGGTTCGCCGACGGAAAGGCCGCCGATCGCGTAGCCGGGAAAATCGAGCGCCGCGATTTCTTCCGCCGACCGCTTTCTTAAATCTTTATAAGTGCTCCCCTGTACAATTCCGAATAGCTCATTCATTTTTAATTTTTCATTTTTAATTTTTAATTTTGACCGCTTCGCCCACCTACTCGTCCGTTCCACCGCCTCCTCCGCTTCCTGCTTCTTGGCCGGGTAAGCAACACATTCATCAAGCGGCATCATGATGTCGGAGCCAAGGGCGGTTTGGATCTCCAAAACTTTCTCCGGTGAGAAAAAGTGTTTCGTGCCGTCGATGTGGGAAGTAAATTCGACCCCTTCTTCGCTGATCTTGCGCATGTGGGCCAGCGAAAAGACCTGAAAGCCGCCCGAGTCGGTCAGGATCGGCTTGTTCCAGCCGATGAATTTGTGCAGGCCGCCGGCTTCTTTGATCAGTTCCGGTCCCGGCCGCAGGTAAAGATGGTAGGTATTACCTAGAATGATCTCGGCGCCGATCTCGGCGACATCCCGCATCGTCATCGCCTTGACCGTGCCCAGCGTGCCGATCGGCATGAAAGCCGGTGTATTAATGATGCCGTGGGGGGTATAGACCTTGCCAACACGGGCTTTGGTTTTTTTGCTTTTGGCGGTGATTTCGAATTTATAGTCCATTTTAAGACATTATACCA
>CAIYXV010000027.1 GCA_903930225.1 uncultured bacterium
AGCCGCGCTCAAAGATGCGAATCTGAAGACCGATCAGATCGATTACATCAATGCTCACGGGACTTCGACCGAATTAAACGATAAATTTGAGACCATGGCGATCAGAACGGCCTTCGGAGAACGGGCGGAAAAGATAGCGATAAGTTCCAATAAATCCATGATCGGCCACCTTTTAGGCGCGGCCGGAGCGGTGGAATTTATCGCTACCACCTTGACCGTCAATCAGGACAAGATCCCGCCTACGATCAATTATGAAGAGATCGACCCGGAATGCACTCTCGATTATGTCCCCCATAAGGCGCGCGACGCGAAAGTGAAGGCGGCGATCTCAAATTCCTTCGGTTTCGGCGGGCATAACGCGGTACTAGTAGTAAAAAAACATGAAGCGTAAACTGTTCGCGCTCCTTTTACTTATGGCAGCTTGCGCGACCTACGCTTTAGCCGATGAATACCCCAAGATAAACGTATCCGGATTCAAAAAATGGTCTTATCGCGAGGCCAAGGTAACGCCCCAGTCCAATTATTTCCTGGGATTGACGCAATTGGGCGGCTTTTCGCCCACTTCCACCGGAAGTCCCTGGGAAGAAAGGCTCCAGCTCAATATTTTAGGCCAGCTTACCGATAAGCTTTCGGTCTCGTACGATATCGAGCAGCAGCCCGAATCTCCGGACAAATATGACGTTAAGGTGGATTACGACAACAAGCATGAGCTGGCGTTCGGCGACCTGACCGCGAATTTTTCCGGCAACGAGTTCGCGAGCGCCACCAAATATCTTAACGGCGTCATGATCACTTCGCACGATACCGGTTATGATATTATCGCGGTCCCTTCGGCAAAGCTAAAAAGCCAGGTGCAGAACCTGACCACGCAGAACGGGAACAATACCAAGGGGCCTTATTCCCTGGGTCATGGTTCGATCGTTGAAGGATCGGAAAGGATCCAACTGAACGGGTATCTCATGCAAAAGGGAAAGGATTATGTGATCGATTATTTCGGCGGCACGATCACCTTCAATCAGATCCTGGCTTCGACCGATCAATTTACTTACAGTTATGAATACACGAACCTGCTTGATATGTTCTTTCCCTCGCTTTCCAAAAAGGATTTCTTTGGGGTGCAGAGCAGGTTCACGCTGGACCCTTCCACTTTTGGCAAATCCACCCCCGTACCCCAGCAGGTGATCGTTACCACCAGCGAGACTTTCCCGACCACGATGAACCGGGTCCAGCCGATAGCCGCGGCGGTTCCGTTATTGACAAAAGAAGCCGGCTCAACCCTTGAGGCAAGAACCGCTTCCACCAATGAGGCGAAGACTGCCGGGAATTTGAGGAAGCTGTCCGGCTCGGCAGAAGCATCGCTGCTTCCGATCAGGCAGTCTACCGCGGAATCGGCGCGATTAACTGCCGTGGTCACGCCCGCGATGGAAGAGATCATAGCCAGTGAGTCGGTCGGAAAATACCAGCTCAAGAACGGCCAGATCATACCTTTTTCAGAAAAATTGATGTTCCGGGGAGTAGTGCTCAAGAAAAATGAGGATTATTCCATACGCTACGAGGACGGGAGCGTGACCCTGCTTCTTCCCGAGCTTCCGACCACGCGTGAGGCGCTGCAGGCGACCTACAGTTATCCCAAGACCAACGAGGAACAGGAGGTTATCCCCGGCTCCGGCAGCCGCGGACCGTACAATCTATCCTTCAGCAAGCTGATCCAGTTTGGCGAACGGATCTACCTTAACGACCGCCTGCTAGTAAGGGACTTTGACTATGTCATTGACTACGACTCCGGCAAGCTGGTCTTTAATTACAATGTTTCAAACACGTCCGTCATCAAGGCGAATTATCGGCACATCGTGCTGGAGCTTCCGCCTCCGCCTCCGCCTCCAAAATTTCCGCAGCAGCTGATAATCGGCGCGACCTATCTTCGGGAATCGGCGCAAAAAGGATCCAGTACCGCCACCGGGGACAACGTGGAGACCAGGTCCTATCAAGATATCGTGAACAACAATAACACCATTTACCTTTCCAAGTTCCCGGTCCTCTCGACTACGGAAGGCGGGAATCTTTCGGTAAAAGACGGAACGCGCGACTTGGTCTATGGGGTGGATTATGCCTTTCCCACGACCAGCGTTGATCCCGCGACCGGATACGCGCAGGTATCGCCGTCGGCCCGGCTCGCGTTCATGAACGACCGGACGGATCTCTCGGACGGGTACACCACCGGGACGATCAAAATCTTAACCTCCCTTGAAGCTACCGCTGAAGTTTCGGTCCTGTATTCGTACAGCAAAGGGATCGCGGGCCGATTCACGGGCGTCGGCGACGGCAGCCGCGGGCCTTATTACATAAAGAATTACCGGAATGTTGTTCCCGGATCGGAAAACATTCAGGTTTGGACCACCGGATCGTCGCTGATCACAACCTACGTAAGGAACAGCTCGTTCGAAGCGAACGCGGGCGACACCGGCTATTCGATCTCGTATTACAAGGACATGCCCTACATCACATTTAACAAGGCGCTGTCCACCAGCCAAAATTATTCGATCTATTTCCAATATGTTCCGCCTTCGGCCCCGAGCGGGCAGGAAGTGAACCAGGACGTGACGGGGTTTGACGGATCGTTCAAATTCGGGGACCTTTTGCAGTTCGACGGCGCGTTTGCCCGGTCCTCGAACGATCGGGTCGTGTCATCGGTCGGGACCTCGGAGTCATATACCAATTTTAATCCGCCGACCAATCGGATCGCGTCATTGCAGAACACGCCGCTGGTCGAAAATTCGGAAGCGGTCTATGTTAACAGCAATCTGCGCAACCGCGATACCGATTATTCGATCGACTATACCACCGGCATGATCAATTTTTACTATATTACTCTGACCACCAAAGACGTGGTGACGATAGACTACCAGTACCAGAGTGCCAGCGGGGGGATCGCGCAGCAGGTCGCCGCTAATATCGGCAGCGCTTACCGATATGGTGTAAGAAGCTCTTTGGGAGGAGTGTTGAACGTTGCTTATTCCCGCAAACAGATCGGGTTTGACTTCGCGCCGCTGGGCGGGACGGCGATCGGAGTGGGGTCGGATTTCAAGGACTTCACGCTGACGTTTAATCCGAAGATCATGGACCTTTCATTGGGACACGAATACCGCGAGTCGATCAATCCGCTAAGCAACAGCCGGATAAACTTCACGAAGACTTTTGAGCGTTCTTATTCCCTGGGCCTAAACCCCCTTCAGCTGATGCGGATCTCGCTTGATATCAGAAATCTAGAGACCCGGGGCGATGCCACAACCCCGGGCGGTCCGCCCAGCGCGGATTCATCGCAGAATTCATACGGGCTGTCCCTGGTTCCGGCCACGCTCTCGCGCGGGCTCTTGACTTTTAACCAGCAGTACGACGGGCGGAAAACAATGTCGGATGACAACCTTAGCCTGGCCAGCAGCCGGAGCGATTATCTTCACGCCGCGGATTCATTGGGATTTACGGACCGGATCAAATTGAGCACGGATTATCAATATTCTGAGCCGAAAAGTTTTACGCGCGGAACGGTCGAGACGGTGACCGCCTTGAGCATGTCGAGGGATACTTCCTACAACCTTTCTCTTGATCTTACTTTCGGCCGCATCCAGAAGTGGACGGCTTACGCCAACCTTATAAGGCACGAAGGCAGTACCATGATCCCGACCCCGGAAGCCAATACCGAAACCAGGAATACGACGTATCATACCGATTTCAGTCCCATCCCCATGCTGCAGACCAGCGCCGATTATAACCGGCAGGAAACGCCTTCGGTCACGGTGCTGGGGCAGAACCCGAGATCGGACCGCACCGCCACGAACGTCAAGCTGACGCCGTGGTCAAATTTTTCGTCCGCCTGGGGCTACAGCGAAAACCTTACCGTGAACGAATCGATCCTGCCGTCAAGCGGAAGGTCCAATACCTATACCGCTAACTGGACGATGCTGTCGCTGGAAAAGATCAAGCTCAATTCCGACTATAATTATTATTTCAACACTTCGAACACTCCGTCCGGAACGATCGAGGTCAAGAACGATACCGACTCGTTCGTGCAGAATTACGGACTGACCATAACCCCGCTGCCGTTCATAAGCATAACGCCCGGTTTTTCGCAGGAGAATTACCGCAACCGAACCTCGACGTCAACCATCGAGCTGGCGACGGTGAACCAGACCGCGAAGTGCCATGTTGATTTTTCCCCGGTCAGTAAATTTTCGATGGCGATGGACTACAGCAACAAGATCACCGCCAGCATCACCGACAACCTGAACCGGCCGAAGACCAATATTACCGTCCGGACCAGTTACCGGATGTTCGACTGGGGCGAGATCGTGCATACCTTTGATGAAGAGCTCAACCGGGGCGAGGTGCAGGCGGGCGGCACGCTTCCGTCTATTGACTACAAGCGGTCGACCAATACCTATAACCTTAATTTCAATATACCGCAAGATAATCCGATCTTAAGCAGCGTGGTGCTGACCGCATCCGCGAAATACGTGAGGTTCGAAAATTATCTTACCGACCAGGCCAACCAGAACCTTGACGCGCAGATATGGACGTTCGAGGGGACGCTTAATTTTTAAAGACGATTATTTTGCCTGAATCGAGGACTCTCTTGCCGCCGCCGTCCTGCGCGGTTATTTTATAAAGGTAAACACCGTTGTCAACGATCTCGCCGCCAAGGTTCTGTCCGTTCCAGGGCGCGAGGTTCAATCCGGCTCTTCCTCCTTCTTCCCCGGCGTTAAATTGCTTCTGCCAGATCAATCCGCCGCTTATGTTATATAAATAAATATTCACAGATGAGTTCTGCGTCAGGGTGTAGCTTAGGAATGCCTGACCCTGCGTGCGCGGATCAAAGGGATTGGGCGTGATCCTGGACACGCCTGAAATGGAAACCGCATTGGCAGACGAAGAGGTTACTTTTACCTCGATTGTGGTGACGCTCCGGTTCTGCGCCCGGTCGGAGGCGGTAAGACGCAGGAAATAATTCCCGTTGAGCCCCTCCGTATTCCATTTGCCAAGTTCGTCGTTGCCAACCGGCGCGGTCGACGAATTGATCTTCAGATAATTCGTGTTATCCTTTGAATATTCAAGCAGGTAATAATCGGGATTGGCGTCAGTTGCCCAGCCGATGATCGAGATCACTCCTTCCACCGTCGCGCCCTGGGCCGGGCTAAGGATGATGGTTTTTGGGCTGGTGTTATCGATTATGACCGTAGCTTTGGCCTCGACTGTAAAAGGTTCATGGTTTGTGACCGAAACCTTGATGGTCTTGATGCCGTCCGAAACGGTGCGGCTGTCAAAATTGCCCAGTGTACCATTTACTGTATCGACGTATCCGGTAAAGAACGGATTATAACTGAGAGGTTGGGGGCCGGCTCCGACCCAGAGGGTGAAGCTGTTAAAGTCGATGCTGTCCGCGACCCCGATTATGGGAACGATCCCTTTTATGTAATCCTCGCTCTTGGGAGAGGAGATCTCGGCTTTTGGTATGCCGATCGCCCGGGAAGCATTGATCCTTCCCCAGCCGAGCTTGCCCGAAAAACCGGGATTGATAGCGTCAATGTTGTCGGCGGTGGTCTCGATCCGGGATTTTAGCTGGTCCGGCGTCCAGTTGGGATTTCTCGAGATCAGAAGAGATGCCAGCCCGGAAACGTGGGGAGTGGCCATGGAAGTGCCGTCCTTGAACTGGTATTGGTCGACGCCCAGCCAGGTAGAATAAATATCCGATCCCGGTGCGCAGATATCGACCCAGGGGCCGTAATTGCTGGAAACGGAACTGCCCCAGACCGCCCGGTGGTCGTTTTGATCGGTCGCCGCCACCGAGAAGGCGTTGGGGAGGGCGGCGGGATAAACCGGACTGCTGGTATTCTCGTTGCCGGCGGCCGCTACCACCAGCGTGCCGTTGGCATAAGCGTAGTTGACCGCGTCCGCGAACGCCTGGCTGAAGCTGGAATCTCCCAAACTTAAATTTATGATCTTTATCCCGTAGTCGGTCGCTTCCGTCATTCCCGCGGCAGTATCGGATATCGTTCCGAACCCGTCGTGATCGAGTACCTTTACTGCGTAGATCCTGGCGTTCCAGTTTATACCGGCGATCCCGGTATTGTTGTTCGTGTCGGCGGCGATAACGCCTGAAATATGCGTTCCATGTCCATTGTCATCGAGCGGATTGTTTGGAGTAGACGAATTTATGTAGTTATGGCCGAGTACGACCTTACCGGCAAGGTCCTGGTGAGTATAATTTACGCCGGTATCGACTACCGCGACCAGGACCGATGACGCCTCTCCGGTGGTTACGTTCCAGGCGTCCGGCATCCCGATATTTACGAGGTCCCATTGATAAAGCGCGTAGCCGGGATCATTGGGGACCATAAAAGCGCTGACGATATAATCGGGTTCCGCGTATTCGATATTGGGATCGTTCTTGTAATCGGGGAGGACTTTTTCAATATCGGTCCCCTTTGGAAATGATATCTTGTACAGCTGGCTTAGGTCGGGAACTTCGATCGTTTTCCCCGCGTAAAGAGATTTTATCTTAGTCGGCGGGGTTTTGGCGTTGGGGACCGCTTTTTTCGTTTTTATGGCATTGTATTTAAGGTTAAGGTCATTGACCGAGCTCGCGCTGATATTCTGCGCGCTAACGCCGGATGTTCCAGCTGGGATCGCAACAATGCCGGGTTTGAACTTGACCAGGATCCGGTCCGGGAAATAATTTGAAAAGCCGCAGGAGGCGAGCAGAAGGATAAAAATCGCTGATATTATTGGCTTTTTCATCTTTCGGAAGTATAACAATTTTACATAAACGCCGCAAGTGATGTATAATCATTATAATAAATCCGAAATCCTAAATCCGAAATCCGAATTTGGAATTCGAAGACTGAGGCCAGAAAAGGAAGATAAAATGAGTAAATTGAAAGAACGTTTTAAAAAGGTAGTGTCGCCGGTACTGGGGCTTTATTACGATGATTTCGCGATAAAGTCGGCCAAGGGATGCTATTTAAACGGCGTAGATGGAAAGAAATATCTTGATTTTTCATCCGGCATCGCGACCTGCGTTACGGGGCACTGTCATCCGACAGTAGTAGCCGCGGCGCAGAAGCAGATAAAAAACCTTATCCATATCTGCATCGGAGTGGCGCTTTATGAGCCGTATATCAAGCTTAGCGAGGAATTGCGGAAAGTTCTGCCGATCCCCGATGCCCTTAACTTTTTCTGCCAGAGCGGGTCGGAGGCGGTGGAGGCCGCGCTGAAGCTTGCCAAATACGCGACTAAAAAACCGGGAATCATCGCCTTGCAGGGCGCTTTCCACGGACGGACGCTCGGAGCGCTTTCGGTCACGACCTCAAAAATGAAATACCGGGACGGATACGAGCCGCTCCTGCCTGAAGTTTACATCGCGCCGTTCGATCTTAACGTGATCGAGGGATTAATGAAAACCAAACAGATCGCGGGCGTGATCATTGAACCGGTGCTGGGAGAGGGCGGGTACATTGTTGTTCCATATCCGTTCATCCAGGGCTTGCGCAAACTATGCGATCAGTATGGAGCGCTTTTGATATTTGACGAGGTCCAGACCGGCTTCGGCCGGACCGGAAAGTGGTTCGCAGCCGAGCATTTCGGCGTGATCCCGGATATCATGACCATGGCCAAGGGGATCGCTTCGGGCTTTACGCTCGGCGCGGTCGCGGCGAAGCGGAAAGTTATGGATAAGTGGTCTCCCGGCGCGCACGGCTCCACCTTCGGCGGCAATCCCGTCAACTGTGCGGCCGCCATTGCCACGCTAGCGGTCATCAAAAAAGAAAAGCTGGTCCAGAACTCGGCCAAGCTGGGCGGGTATCTTAAGAAAAAACTGATCGATCTGCAGAAAAAATACGCGGCCATAAAAGAGGTGCGCGGGCTGGGGCTGATGATCGGAGTGGACTTGGGCGATCCGGCGATCGTAAAGAGCATTATGGTCGATTGCCTTAAGAATGGCCTGGTGCTGATCTCTACCGGCGGCGACGGCAAGGTGATCCGGTTTATCCCTCCTTTAATCGTCAAGAAAGCCCAGATCGACCAGGCTTTGGTTATCTTCGAAAAAGCATTGAGCAAGTTATGATCGAAGGCAGACACCCGGTACTTGAATGCCTTAAGGCCGGAAAGCCGCTCAACAAGATCCTGATCGCGCGTAGGATCGGGCGCCACGACATTATCTCCCAGATCGTCCAGCTGGCAAAACAAAAAAGCATCCGGGTCGAATACGCGGAGCGGAGCATATTGCAAAAGTTATGCGGGGGGCGCAACCATCAGGGCGTTATCGCGTTCATTGCCGAAGCGGAATACGTAGAAGTTGATGATCTCTTAGCTATTGCCCATGCCAAGGGCGAGGTGCCTTTTATTATACTTCTCGAAGGTATCGAAGACCCGCATAATCTGGGAGCGATCATAAGGACGGCGGACGCGGCGGGCGCGCACGGGATCGTGATCCCCAAGTTCCGTGCGGCCGGGTTGACCGCGGTGGTGTCAAAAGTATCCGCCGGCGCGGTGGCGCATGTCCCGGTGGCGCGCGTCAGCAACATGAACGACTGCATCAAAAAGTTAAAAGAGCAGAGAGTGTGGGTGATGGGGCTGGACGGCGAAGCGACGATCGAGTTCACCAAGGCCGACTTCAAGCTCCCGCTGGCGTTAGTGGTGGGTGGGGAGGGGAAGGGGCTTTCGCGGATGGCGAAGGAAAACTGCGAGATGCTGGTCAAGATCCCGATGAAGGGGCATATAAATTCCTTAAACGCCTCGGTCGCCGCCGCGGTCGTGATGTACGAGGTTGTGAGACAGAGAGGGAATTGATATAATTATAAATCCGAATGTCCTAAATCCGAATTCCGAACATAGTATCCCTCACTTCGTTCGGGATTTATAATAATGTGCGTAAGCACACATAATTCGGATTTCGGATATTAGGATTTCGGATTTTTCCGTGGAGAGGTAGCAAAGCTGGTCAAATGCATCTGACTGTAAATCAGACGGCTTACGCCTTCGAAGGTTCTTCGCCGGAGGCGAATGCGCCTCTGGCGCAAAATCCTTGAGTAGACAAGATGTTTTATGTTTATGTTATTTATAGTTTAAGCTATAATAGCTATTACACCGGAAGTGCTGAAGATCCAGAAAACAGGCTAAAAGAGCATAATTCCGGTAGATGCAGGTATACGAGTGGACGAATTCCCTGGCGGTTAGTTTATAAAGAAGAATATCTGACACGATCAGAAGCAATGAAAAGAGAAAAGTTCCTTAAATCGGGCCAGGGAAGAAAAATATTAAAGGATATCTTGAGTAAAACCCCAGTGGAGAGGTAGCAAAGCTGGTCAAATGCATCTGACTGTAAATCAGACGGCTTACGCCTTCGAAGGTTCAAATCCTTCCCTCTCCATTTTTTTGTCCCCAAAAAAATGGACTTTGCCGCAGGCCCGCCAAAGGCGGGCAGGCAAAGGCATTCGCCCCAGCGGCGCGGAGAACAAATCCCTGCCTGCCGGCAGGCAGGCTTCCCTCTCCATTCTCTTTTGTTATGCGAAATATTGAAGATTGACATCTTCTGACTCAAATG
>CAIYXV010000028.1 GCA_903930225.1 uncultured bacterium
CAAGACCATTTTTATCAAAGAAGGAGAATTAAACACTGAATCAATTGATGATTTAGCCATTAATACTATAGGAGCGCCAGTAATAAATACCCCTTCTACAACTTATAAATACAGTCATAATCCTTCAGATAATACCTCGCCCCAATCGGTTCAATCTAACGGGCAGAGTTATGACATTAGACTTACACAATATAACTCCGAGAAGAAAGATCCCGGATTAGCTATAATTCTCTCTCTTTTAATTACTAGTGGTGGACAGTTTTATAATGGCGATGTGGCTAAAGGTATAGAATTTATATTAGGAGATATTGTCTGTTACTCCATAATGGTTAGGCAAGAATTAGAATACCATTCTGGTTATTATTATAGTTATTATTCAGCAACATATCCCACCGCAACAATTGGAGCGATTGGTCTCCTTAGTCTTTGGATTTGGAGTATGATTGACGCGAATTCTAGTTCAATTGACATAAATAACAAATTAAAAGAAAAATATGGATTAAATATAAGTTTAATTAATAACGTTCCATCATTACAATATTCAATTGCCTTTTGATCCTAATTTTTGCCATTATAAATATATAAAGGTTTTATAGCTAAACGTCCTCCCACTCCTCCTCCCTCAAATCCCTCTCTTCCCTCACATATTGGACAAGTCCATAATTTTAGAACGGCCATTCCTCTTATATCCTGTGATCGTATATTTACCGTCGACATCGCTATAATCATACATTATCTTTCCCGCCGCGTCAGATTCCGTATATTCCTTGCCGGTGAACGGGTTCTTTGGGATCGAAGCCAGATAGCCCCCCGTTATCAAGTAATTGTCGCACAGGTTCCGCAGAGTTATGTTCTTGGCAATGGGATAGCTTTCGTTTTCCATATTATATGCCTCTACCGCCAGCTGAACCGAATGCATTACAGATTGAACTGCCGCGTCCTTGGCCCGGTCCTGCGCGCCCAAAAGGTTCGGCACCAGAAAGACCGCCAAAAGGCCGATAATGCCGATCACGACCAGGACTTCGATCAATGTGAAACCTTTATTTTTCATTATTTCTCCTCCCTTATAAATCCGAATACCCTAAATCCGAAATCCGAACATTGTACCGCCTCACTTTTTGTTCGGCGGATCATATCTTGCGCGTTATACTCCCCAGTATTTTAACTATTTGTCCGCATTCAACCAACAATTCTTTTGTTTTAATGATATTATTTTCATTCTTAATTAATCCGGCATCAATAACCAATCTTAACCAATACACTGTTTCTGCCGCCTCTTTTTTGGCGATCACCATTTTATATTTCAAATCCTTCCTGGTTGGGGAAGAATCCGCTTCCTCTATATTTGCCCCAATTGATGTTCCAGACCTAACTAATTGGTTAAATATCGGGTACATATTCCCGCCGCTACTAAATCCACATAACAATTTTATCAATTCCAAAGAAAACTGGTAACTTCTTTCTCTCAAATCATAATTAGGCATATAAACACCCAATCTCTCTAATAATGTGCGAAGCACACATCGTTCGGATTTCGGACATTCGGATTTCGGATTCTATCACAACATGCTCCCCATCATCGAGAACAGTGGCATCATTACCGAAAACGCGATGAAGCCAACAATTAAACCGACGGTCAGGGTCGCGGCCGGCTCGATCAAAAGCGTGATCTTCCGCAAGGATTCTTCCGCCTGCGCCTCGAGCATGTTGCCGGCGGTCACGAGCATCTTGCCCAGCGCGCCTGATTCCTCCCCCACCATCGCCATCTGCACTACGAACGGCGGAAATATTCCAGAGTCATGAAGCGTTCTGGAAAACGATCTTCCGCTCCCTACTCCAGAAAGGATCTCCGCGATCGAATTGGATATCTTCTTGCTGGCCGCCCCATCCCGCGCCGAGCGGATGCTCTCGATCGCCGGAACGCCCGCCTCAAGCTGTGAGCCTATATTATGACACGCCTCCGCCAGATGCAAGCGACGGAAGACCCCGCCGAGATATGGAATTTTAAACCTTAAGTCGATGTTTCTCCACAGGCAGAACACGACCGGAACAAGCAGGAAAATACCGCCAATTATAATAAGCCATTGGTCCGAAACGGATATCACAATCCTCGTTATCAATGGAATGGGAATGGAATTATCGGAGAACATCCGCGTGAACATGGGAAGGATAAAGACCAGCAAGAATATCAGGCAAACGAAACTTAGCGACAGCACAACCGCCGGATACGCCATACTTTTTATCAACCCTTTTTTGAAGTTCATCTTGCTCTCCGCCAGGTCCGCCGCCCTCGCGAGAGATTCCTCGAGCGTGCCGCTATTCTCGGCGATCCGGATCGAGGAGATAAATTCTCTAAAGTTTCCGCCCTCGGCCAGCGCTTCCGAAAAAGACCCGCCCGCTTCGATCTTATGGATGATCTTCGCGATCTTTATGCCGGCAAATCCTTTTTGCTGATCATTAAGTATATTGAGAACCCGTAAAAGCGGAATGCCCGATCTTAAAAGGAGCGAGATCTGACGCAGGAACATTACCTTGCCGTCGTTCATATGTTAAACAGCGCCCGGGCGTTACGGGTCGTGGCCGCGGCCAATTCTTCTACCGATATGTTTTTTATTTTGGCGATCTCGGATGCGATATATGGAATATAGGCCGGCTCGTTGGTCTTGCCCCTAAACGGGTCGGGCGCGAGATACGGGCAGTCGGTTTCAAGAAGCATCTTCGTGATCGGGGTTCGGGCCGCGTTCTCGCGGACCTCGTGAGCTTTTTTAAAGGTCACGTTCCCCGTAAATGAGATATAAAAACTGATCTCTTCGGCGAAACGGACCAGCGCCTCGTCCCCCGCGAAACAATGAAACACTCCGCGCAGGGCCCCGCGGTTCTCTTCTTTCATTATTTTAATGGTGTCGTCCTGGGCATCGCGGCAATGGATGATGACCGGTTTATCAAGCTCCTGCGCCAATCTCAAGAACACGCGAAAAGCCCGCTGTTGGACCTCCGCCGGTTTAAGATTGCGGTAATAATCAAGCCCGGTCTCGCCGATCGCTACTACCTTTTGTTCTGCCGCGAGATCTTTTATAGCAGCGATCATTTTGTCGTCGACCAGATCGGCGTCGTGGGGATGGATGGCTACCGCCGCGTAGATCTCATTGAACCTTTTCGCTAGATCGACCGATCCTATGGAAGAATCAAGATCAAAAGAAGCGTTCACGATCGCCTCAATCCCGGCGTTTTTTGCTCTTAGAAGATAAATATCGATATCCTTGAATTCCGGCATGGTCAGGTGCGCATGGGTATCTATGAACATTAAAAGCCCCTTCTATTTCTTATTGCTTCCGCCGTCAGTTTTATTGAGGCGCGGGAAGAGAGAATTTCCCTTCTTGATCTTTGTCCCAGCAATCTCCATGCCAAAAGGATCGGGGGCGGATTTTTCAAGCGGTAAAGCAAAATTAAGCTGATCCCACATTTTTTGGGCGGTCTGGGGCATCGTCGGGCTGACGAGAATCGCGACTATTCTTAAGACTTCGCAAAGATTATATAGGACCGCGGCCAGCTTGTCCGTTTCGCCCGCCTTGGCCAGCGCCCACGGCGCTTCTTTTTCTATATAAAAGTTCGCCTGGCTGATAAGTTTAAAGATCGCGCCCAGCGCGTCCGAAAAGGCCAGGTTATCCATCGCGTCATCAAATGACTTGGGGGTTTCATTGATCAGAGCGACCAGATCTTTGCTCAAGTCATCATTAATTTCGGATTTAGGCTTTGGCCCGCCTGCATCGCTTTGCCAGCCCGCAGCAGATGCAGCGCTTCTGGCGGGCGAAGCAATGCGGGCAGGAATTTCGGAATTAAAGTATTTCTCGACCATGGTCAGGGTACGGCTCAATAGATTTCCGAGGTCATTGGCGAGGTCGGCGTTAAAACGGCTGATGAACGCGTGCATCGAAAAATCCCCGTCGATCCCGAACGGCACCTCGCGGAGAATAAAATACCGGACCGCGTCCACGCCGTATTCATCGGCCAGGGCGATCGGGTCGACCATGTTCCCCCGGCTCTTGCTCATCTTCTGCCCCTCCACCGTCCACCACCCATGCCCAAAAACTTTTTTGGGTAGATCGAGCCCGAGCGCCAACAGGATGCCCGGCCAGATCACGGCATGGAACCGGACGATCTCCTTGCCCATCAAATGCACGTCCGCCGGCCAGAATTTTTTGAATTGCGCATCATCGTCGCTCAAATAACCCAGGGCCGAAATATAATTGATCAGCGCGTCGAACCAGACATAGACCACATGCTTGGGGTCGTCCGGCACCGGCACCCCCCAAGGGAAAGCGGTGCGCGTTATCGACAGATCGCGCAAACCCTGCTTAATGAACTGGATGATCTCGTTGCGGCGGGAACTCGGCTGGATAAAATCAGGGTTCGCTTCAATATGCTTCAGGATCCGGTCCTGGTATTTTGACAGGCGGAAATAATAGGTTTCTTCTTTTAAAAGATCGGTCGGGCGTCCGCAATCGGGGCACAGCTTCCGGCCTTCCATGTCTTCCCTAAGTTCGGCTTCCGTCCAAAAGGTCTCGCAGGGAACGCAGTACATCCCCTGATATTCTCCCTTGTAAATATCGTCCTGGCCTAAAAGCCGGTGAAATATCATTTGGACGGTCTTTTTATGCCGCCGGTCGGTGGTGCGGAGAAAATCATCGTATCGGATCGAAAGCTTGTCCCAGGCCGAAAGAAAACGGTCCACGATCTGGTCCACGAACAGCTGGGGGTCCTTTCCCTGCGCCTCCGCCGCTTTCCACACTTTCTGTCCGTGCTCGTCGGTTCCGGTGAGAAAAAAAACATCGAACCCCTTGCTCCTTTTGTAGCGGGCAAGCACGTCCGCCGCGATCGTCGTGTAGGCATGGCCGATATGGGGAGTGTCATTCACATAATATATGGGGGTGGTAAGGTAAAACTTCATGATTAATTATAACATAGGAGAGCCTAATTCATGGGGAAAAGGATACGGATGGCGGTCACCTTTTCGAGAGCGTGGCCGGCTTCTTCGGGCAATTCTTCGTCCGCTTTCATGGTATAAATAGGCATCGGCTGCCAGCGGTCGTTGTCTTTATATTTTACCTGGACCAGGTAGCGGGATAAAAGCTTGCTCTCCCAGCTTTCGCTCAACAGATCGTCTTCGTTATATTCCGGCTTAAGAAAATACTTAAACAGCGGAGCAACCCCTTCAAGCGAAGCGCCTCCAACCGTGGTCGGCCCCACCACCATCCACTGCGTCAGGGTCCTGGCATTCCCCATTTCCGGGCTTTGCGCGTGAGCGGAAGGGATTATCTGGAACCCACCTACATTGTCCCCAACCGAGGTTGAAATATCGATCACTCCGGGATGATTGGCGCGGATGCGCCCCGCGCTGATAAAGCGGGAACCGGAAAATCTGCCTACCCCCACCACTGGGCGGAGCACCTCCGCCACCACTTCTACGGACCGGTCCGGATAAATGACCGTGACCTTGCCGCCGAACCGATTTTCAAAATCGATCTCTTTGGGCCATTTTTTCGGCCTGGTCACGATAATCATTATAATGTCGCCGATCTTCGGCGAAGAATTGAGCGGTTTATCGCCATTAAAGACCTTATTGCCGACATAGGGCGAATAATCGCCACCAAATATTCCCTTGCCCGCGTCCAAATCGGTATAGATCGAAGAGTCGGGGCTAAAGTAAGAATTATATCCTCTGGGAATATTCATAAGATCCCGCGGAAGGATCGAAAAGATGGTCTTGGCCCCGTCGACTTTCAGATGAATGGCGTTTACCGCCGACGCCGCCACCTCCCCGGTTCCGATCCATTGCGAAGCGGTGAATCCCTTCGGATTTACTTTAGCCGTTGGAAAAAGAACGTGCCCCAGCGTCAGGAAGGTTTTGCCCTGGTCCAGGCTGACCTCGATCGAGCCATCGGTCGCGTTAAACAGCTGAATGCGGAAAGCTTCGGTAAATTCCAAACCGATCGCCGGCCGCAAAAAAAGAGCGGTCAAAAAAACGGTCAGGACCGCTTTTTTAAACATGCAGTTCTTTCAGTTCCCCCGTTTCCATGTAGTACACGCGTTCGCAAACGTTGGTGATGTGGTCGGCCACGCGCTCCAGGTACCGCGCCATGAACAGCTGGTAGATCGCCTCGCGGGCGGAAAGCGGGCGCTTTTCGATCTCAAGCATGGCGGTATCGAACATGTTCCGGAGGGCGGCGTCAACGTTCTCGTCGTCTTCGACCACCTTGGTTATCAGCTCCAGGTCCTTCTTGGAGATGGCATCAAGCGTTTCCTGAAGCATTTTCTCCACCAGTTCGGCCATTTTCGGCACATCACCGGCGGAAGCCAATTTCGGCTTGCCCATCAGCCGCCGCGCGAACTTGGTCACATCGACCATATAGTCGCCCATCCGCTCGATATCCGAGATGATCCTCATGGTCGAGGCAATAATGCGCAGGTCCTTGGCCATCGGCTGTTGGGTGGCAAGCAGCTGCACACACTTGGTTTCGATATCCTGATTGTACTTGTCCACCCTGTCGTCAAGCTTTATCACTTCCTGCGCCAGTTTTTCGTCGCTTTTATTGAACGCGTTCATCGATTTTTTGATCATCTCCATCACCGTGATACCCATCGCCATCACCTGATCCGACAGCTCCTTGAGCTCCTGGTCGAATGTCGCCCTGATCCCTTCATTTATCATAGTTTCCTCCTAATAAAATGTTATTCCAGCCCCTGCTTTCGCAGGGGTAAACACCAGCTGGAATCCAGCTTATTTAACCATTGATCCCTGCTTTCGCAGGGATGACTCAAATCGATTAACCAAATCTTCCGGTTATGTAATCCTCGGTCCGCTTGTCTTTCGGGTTGGTGAACACCTGTTCGGTCGGCCCGTATTCGATCATTTCCCCCAAAAGCATGTAAAAAGTGTTGTCCGACGCCCGCGCCGCCTGCTGCATGTTATGCGTTACGATCAATATCGTATAATCATTTTTGAGCACTTGCAATAGTTCTTCTATTTTTAAAGTCGCCATCGGATCGAGCGCCGAGCACGGCTCGTCGAGCAAAATCACATCCGGCTGGACCGCCAGCAGGCGGGAAATACAGAGCCGCTGCTGCGATTCGAGCGATAAGCTTAAGGCCGACCGGTCGAGCTTGTCTTTCAACTCGTCGAACAGCAATACCGCCCGCAGGCTTTTCTCGACGATCTCGTCCAGTTTCTTTCGGTTCCGTTCGCCGTGGACCCGCGGTCCGTAGATCACGTTGTCGTATATCGAAAGGGGAAAAGGGTTCGGCCGCTGGAACACCATTCCCACCTTCTTGCGGAGCGCCACCATGTTGGTATCTTTCGCGTAGATGTTCTCGCCGTCGATCTCGACCAGTCCTTCTATCCTTATCCCTTCGACCAGGTCGTTCATCCGGTTAAAGACTCTGAGCAGGGTTGATTTGCCGCAGCCGGACGGCCCGATGATGGAGGTGATCTTTTTTTCTTCGATCGAGATCGTGACCTTTTTTAAGGCCTGGAACGAGCCATAATACAGGTCCAGGTTCTCCACTTTTATTTTTGGCTTTTCAATTATCATTATCCGAATCTCCCGGAGATGTAATCGTCGGTCCTTTTGTCTTTTGGTGAGGTAAAGATCTGTGTGGTCGCTCCCAGCTCGATCATCTCCCCCATCAGGAAAAACGCGGTGCGGTCGGACACGCGCGCGGACTGCTTGACGTTGTTGGTTACCAGCACCTGCGTATAGATCTTCTTCAGCTCACGCATCGCTTCTTCTATCTTAAGTGTGGAGATAGGGTCCAGCCCGGAGCAGGGCTCGTCATAAAGGACCACGTCCGGCTCCACCGCCAGCGTGCGGGCAATGCACAGCCGCTGCTGCTGGCCGCCGGAAAGCTTGAAGGCGTTCTCTTTAAGCCGGTCCTTGACCTCGTCCCAGATGGCCGCCGACTTAAGCGATTGTTCAACGAGCTCGGTGATCTTTTTTTTGTCCTTGATGCCGTGCAGTCTCGGGCCATAAGCGACGTTGTCAAAGATCGAGAGCGGCAGAGGAAGCGGGAGCGCGAAGACGATGCCGACCTTCTTCCGAAGCAGGTGTTTATCTATCTCCTTGAAAATATCTTTGCCGTCCAGTAAAACCTGGCCTTCCGTGCGGCTCCCCGGATACAATTCGTTCAACCGGTTTAACGTTTCAAGGAACGAGGTTTTCCCGCTGTTGGAGGGGCCGATCACGCCCATGATCTCGTTCATCTCAACGTTAAGGGAAATGTCCTTCAGCGCCTGTTTTCCGTCATACCAGACGTTCAACTTCGATGTTACAATTTTATTTCCTTGCTCGGATTTGGAATCTTTAATTTCGGATTTCGGATTTCGGATTTCGGATTTATTTTCTACCATGTCTTCCTCTTCCTGAACTTTGAGCGAATGTAAGCGGCAATAATGTTCATGATGAACACCATGCCCACCAGCACCAGCACGGTGCTGTACTGGATCTTCATGCTGACGTTAGGCACCTGGGTGGAGAGGACATAGATGTGATAAGGCAACGCCATAACCTGGTCGAAAACCGATTCCGGCAGGCGGGGCAGATAAAAAGCGGCAACCGTGAAAAGAATCGGAGCGGTCTCCCCCGCCGCGCGGGATAAGCCAAGAATGGTCCCGGTCAGGATACCCGGAATAGCATTGGGCAGGACCACGCCGCGGACCGTCTGCCAGCGCGACGCGCCGAGCGAAAAGCTTACTTCGCGGAATTGCTGGGGGACCGAACTTAACGCTTCCCTGGTGGCGGTAATAATTACCGGCAGGGTCATGATCGCAAGCGTTAACGATCCGGCCAAAATCGATGCCCCGAAACCGAGAAAGGTAACAAACAGGCCTAGGCCAAACAACCCATAGACGATCGATGGTATCCCGGCCAGATTGATGATCGAGATCTCGACCAGGCGAGTCATCCAGTTCTTTCCCGCGTATTCGTTAAGATAGATCGCCGCCAGTATCCCCAGCGGTATCGAAAATATTGCGGTGCCGATGGTAAGCACCAGCGTGCCGACGATCGCCGGGAATATTCCCCCCGCCCTCATCCCATCCCTCGGCATGGCAGTAAGGAATTCAAGGCTCAAGCCCGGCACTCCGTACCAGAGAACGATAAAAAGGATGATCAAAACCGGCGCGATAATAATCCCCGTCGCCGCCGCCATTACCCCGAACGCGACCCTTTCGTATCTCCTGGAATCTCTCATCGGTTAGCCTTCCCCCGGTGCATGAATATGTCGGCCAGGACATTGATTATAAAACTGATGATGAAAAGGATGATGCCGATCGCGAACAGCGAATAATAATGCGAACTCCCCGATACCGCTTCGCCCATTTCCGCGGCAATCGTGGCGGTAAGCGTGCGGACCGGCTGTAGGAAGCTCGTGGGCATGATCGCGGCGTTGCCGGTGATCATCAAAACCGCCATGGTCTCCCCTATTACCCGGCCGATCCCGAGCATGATCGCCGCCAAAATGCCGGACGCCGCGGCCGGAAGAATGACGCGGTAGATCGTCTGCCAGTGGGTAGCGCCGAGCGCGAGCGAACCTTCCTTATAACTCTTGGGGACGGACACGATCGCGTCTTCGATGATCGAAACGATCGTGGGCATGGCCATAAAAGCAAGCATGATCGAACCGGCCAGCGCGGTCAGCCCGCTCTGGAGCTGGAAAATGTTCTTTAGCACCGGCCCCAGAAAGATTATGCCGATAAACCCGAGCACAATGCTGGGAATGGCGGCCAAAAGCTCGATCCCCGATTTTAATATCCCGCGGATCGATTTAGGCGCGACTTCGGCGGTATAGATCGCGGCCCCCAGGCCGAGCGGCACGGCGATCACGATGGCGCCGAAAGTTACAAAAAGAGAGCCAAGGATGAGAGGTAAAATGCCGAACTGCGGCGGATCGGAGATCGGGTACCAGTTGGTGCCGAAGAGAAAGGAGAAAACGTTAACTTCGCTAAAAAGGGAAAGGCCTTCTTTGAGCAAAAAGATAAAGATCAAGGCGACAAACACGATCGAGGCCGCCCCCGAAAGGAAGATTGCTTTCTCTATGAAATATTCAAACTTCCTGCTCATGCCCTCACCCTATCACTGGATCGGCACAAAATCCATCTTAAGGACGATCTTCTGGCCTTCCGGGCTTAAGACAAAATCAATGAACGACTTTGTTTTCGCGGAAGGTTTTCCGTTCGTATAAAAAAGCAGGGACCTTGAGATCGGATAGGTCTTGTTCAACACGGTCTTGACCGTGGGCGAGATGGCGGGAGAATTAACGTCTTTAGCGACCGCGACATCTTTTTCCTTGCTGGTAAGATATCCGAGGCCGAAGTAGCCGATCGATGAAGGATTGCTTGAAACCTCTTCCACGATCGCCTGGGACGACGGCATCATCAAAACTTTGGCCGCGAATTCGTTCTTCGATTTCTTATCCCCCATTTTCACGATACTTTCGAGGAAGAATACATGCGTGCCGGAATTGCGCTCGCGCGAGAGCACAACGATGCTCTTGTCAGGTCCGCCCACTTCTTTCCAATTAACGATCTTGCCGGTAAAGATATCGGAGAGCTGTTTTATGGTCAGTTTATTGATCGGGTTTGAGGGGTTCACCACTACGGCAATGCCGTCATTGGCAACGTGAAACACTTTGGGATCGATCCCTTTCTTTTTTGCCATTTCAAACTCTTTTGGCTCCATCGCGCGGGAAGACTGGGCGATATCGGTCGAGCCTTCGAGGAGAGCGGCAATCCCGGTGCCTGACCCGCCGCCAGTAACGGCGATCGGCAGTTCCGGATGGGTCTTCATAAATGCTTCAACCCACGCCTGGCCAAGGTTCACCATTGTGTCGGACCCTTTGATCTGGATGGCCTTGCCGCCATTGCGGCCGCAGCCGGAAACTAATATTGCCATGGAAATTGCGATGAGAAGGAGAGTAAACAGGAAAAATTTTGATGATTTAAACATAAAGCCCCCTTATGTAGCGCCAAATGATTATCTCACTGCTATGTTAACTCATTGTTAACTGTATGTTAAATCTGTGTTAACGGGGGTTAGATGTTCATTCGAAAGTTAGATCCCGAAATCATATCCGTAATGTACACTAAAACTTAACCTTAGGAGCTTCTTTTGCCGCTTCCTGTGCTTTAAAGAAAGCTTTTTCGCCGTCAAAGCCGAACATCCTTACAAAAAGTACGGTCGGGATGCGTCTGGCTGAAACGTTATATGATTGTACCGCTTCGTTATACCTCATCCTCGCCACTGCCAGGCGGTTCTCGGTACCCGAAAGCTCATCCTGCAAAGCGCGGAAGTTTGCCGCCGCCTGCAGCTGCGGATAATTCTCAACCACCACCATCAATCTGGCCAGCGCGCCTTCCATCTGGTTGGCCGCAGCTACCTTGGCGGTCGTGCTTTGCGCTCCGGCCCAGGCGGTGCGCGCCTTAGCGATATCTTCGAACGTAGTTTTTTCGTGAGTGGCGTAACCTTTAACGGTCTCAACCAAATTCGGGATCAGGTCATACCTTCTCTGCAATTGGTTCTCCACCTGCGCCCAGTTTTGCTTAACGTTCTGGTCCATTCCGACCAAATTATTATAAATACCAACACTAAAAAAACCTAAAGCCACGATCAGAATCACTACTATCCCTAGCCATGTCCACATTTTCATAAGAAACCTCCTTATTGATCAAATCCGAAATCCGAAAGTCCGAAATCCGAACAATGTATTTTTATTATATAATCCGCCGAAGGCGGCACCTTGTTCGGATTTAGGATTTCGGAAATTCGGATTTAAAAGTCCCTTCCCGATCCCCCGCCGCCGCTCCTTCCTCCCCCAAATCCGCCAAACCCTCCTCCACCACCCCCGCCTCCCCATCCGCCATACATTATAACACCTGCGCCAAATATAAACCCGATCACCGCACCCATTATTATACCGAAAATCCCGTTAATGTAATAATATCCGGCGACCGCGCCCATTATCCCGCCTAAAAAATGATAAAACCCCATCCGAGTTATTAAAGTTAATAAGATAAGAACCCCAGCCACAATCAGAAACGTGTAAAGTGGAGTACTATTCTGCATTGCCGTTTCTTGCTTGATCGGCTCTTCTTTTTCGGTCCCGCCGATCTTATCCGCGATCGCCCTCGCCCCGCCGATCACGCCTTCGTCCATTTTTCCCTGCTTAAAATACGGGACTACATATTCGTCAAGGATGCGTCCGGCGGTCGCGTCGGTAATGGTCCCTTCGAGGCCATAGCCGACCTCTATCTCCACCCGGCGCTCGTCGACCGCCACCAAAAGCAATATCCCGTTATCTTTTCCCTTTTTCCCGATCTTCCACTTCTCGAACAGCTTGACCGCGTATTCTTTTGAATCGAGAGGCGCCGCGGTCTTTACCACGGCGATCGCCAGCTCGGCTGAAGTCTTGCTTTCTAGCGACCGGCAGACCTGTTCCAGCGTTTTAACGGAATCGGGCGACAACGCTCCGGCAAAATCGTTAACAAAGCCGGTATAATTGGGCAGATTAACGTCGTCCGCAAAAGCAGTGCCGATTAGAAGCAAAAAAACGGCGCAAATAGTAAATAGACGTTTCATAATAAGCTATATTATACTACCGGCCGCATTAATATAAAATTGGAAAGATCAATATTTGAGGGAAAATGATCTTTTCCCGTCCCTCATCCCTCGGCCCCCGTCCCTCGTCCCAATTCCTGTACTTTTTCCCCAATCTTATCTCTCACCCGCCTGAATGCTTCTATCCCCTTACCCTTCGGGTCTTCGATCTGCCAGTCAATATGTTCTTTGGCCGGGAAATAGGGGCAAACATCCTGACAACCCATCGTTACGACATAATCAAATTCTTTTACCGGCAGTTCAGCAAATCCCTTTGACCCCTGGCTGGAAATATCAATTCCGATCTCCCCCATTACCTTGATCGCGTCGGGATTAATTTTTCCCGACGGCTTTGACCCAGCCGAATACGGCTCGATCTTATCGGCAAATAAATGGCGGGCAAAGCCTTCGGCCATCTGCGACCGGCAGGAGTTCTCGACGCAAACGAACAAGACCCTATTCTTCTTTTCCGCCGCCATGCTTCACCACCTTTGCTTCTACCATATATACCACATCTTCCGCGATGTTGGTCGCGTGGTCGGAAATTCTCTCCAGGTGCCGCGACACCAA
>CAIYXV010000029.1 GCA_903930225.1 uncultured bacterium
CCCAGTGACATTGCTCTTTACATCCATGTACCTTTTTGCCGCCGTAAGTGTCTCTATTGTTCCTTCGTGTCATATGATAATCGCGAGGCTGATATAAGAATTCAATGTTACCATAAAAGTTTTTTATTTTCCCAATCTAATGCCATATAGTTATCGTTAAATCGATCCGGGTATTTCATTGGAAGAGGATAGATCTTGGGCAATGCGGAAAATAATATTTTTAACTATCGCAGCGCTTCGGTCGAGATCTTCATCGCGCAAAACTCGCCATTATTTTTTAACGGATATTTCTTTAGGGGACAATCTTTTGTTTTCAGGAACAAAGTTGACGACAAAACGCTTAGCCTCATCAAGCCAGTTCAATTTATCCTCTACCGAAAGATTGATGAACGGCTCGATCTTATCCCAAAGCCTTCCCTTGCTATTTTTCGTTGTTTTTCTCATTGATCTCTTTTAACGCCTCAATATCTTCAATATCCTGCGGTCTTCCGGATATTTTTTTTAATTTTATCATATCTTCGATCGACGGAACAGGGATATTGATATCCCTAGAACTGAATATTCTCTTATTTTTATACGCTTCCTCAAAATCGATCGGGCTGTCAATAAAAACATCGATCATTTCAGTAGGTTTTTCTGGATGAAAAAAAGAAAAGACCCGCATATTCTTTTCTTTGATCCAGTATGCTCTTTTTTGCGGATCCAATAATTCCTTTGGATCAACCGGAACTTTCGGCTTGTATCCTAATTTCTGTAAAGTGGAAATAAGCCTCTCCAGATCAGCGCTTGCAAAAGAAGGGAAAAGATCAAGATCTGCCGTGAATCTAAGAAAACCGTGAAGCACCACTGCCATTCCCCCCACGACCAGATAACGAATATTATTTTCTTCTAATTTACGAAAAACCTGTTCATAGAGCATGCTTTAATTATACCGCAAGAATGTCAGTTGTCCTATTTTACTTTTTCAGCGCTTCGGTCGAGATCTTCCTCGCGCGGATGTTACTTTATTTTTTTCTGTGATCACCAACCGCCGCCTCCGCCTCCTCCACCTCCTCCCCCTCCGCCGCCTCCGCCGCCCCCGCCGCTGCTCGAAGGGGAACTTGACAGGTCACTCGACATACTGGAAACCATGGAATTAAATCCGCTGGACATTTGATCGACCGAGAAGCTTCTTCCCGCTCCCGCTCCGCCGCTCTTTCCGCCGCCGAAGCCGGAGAATGAATCGGTATGGAAACTTGCTCCGGAACTATCGACAAAGGAAGAATGGTACCAGAGCGGAGCCGAAATCGGCAGCCCTTCAAATTTCTTCAGCCATTTTTTCTCGACCCCAAACGCCACCGCGTACGGCAGGTATTTTTCAAAAAGCTCGCTGGCCTCAGCCCCGCCACTCTCCTCCAGATACCTTTTAAATCCAAGGCATTTTTCTTTTTCCCTCGAGCCCAGGATGGTCTTTCTCGGCATTACCGGCGCGAACGCGGCGACCACGAACCCTGCCAGGACCAGCCCTTCCCCAAGCTGCATCAGCCAGATGGAAGAAGATCCCATAGTCATGAGCACGATCATGGGCACGGCAAGCGCTGTGCCAATAATGACAAAAAAGGATAAAAAGAGGATCGGAAAAAAGTTCCGTGTAGTCATCAAATAAACGATGGAAACGGCCGGCATCCCGGAAAATCCGGCGAACCAAACGATGAAGAAGGCGACCGTGGGGTCGCTGATCAAGATCAACCCCAGTCCGATAACGGCGATCAGCCCGGCGGCAATAAAATATTTTATCTTGACTCTGCGAGGGTCCTGCTCAAAAAACTTATTCCTGACCGCCTCATCAAAGATCATTTTCTTGATCTCATCAAGGTACTGATAGAAATTGTCGCGCAGGGAGGAGAGCTTCACCGTATCCCCAATACTGGGCAGCCCGAACAGGCTATTGATTATTTTCTCTTCATAATCGCTCAACCCGGCGGGGGCTTTTTTCAGCTTCAGTTCAACGTCAGAGGAAGAAAAGATCCAGCTCTTGCTTACCTTTTCCGTGATCCCGATAAATCCGCGCCGCGAAAGGTCAATGATCGTCGCGATCACCTCCTTCACGCCGGTCTCTTCATCGATCACCGTTCCGGCCAAGGCGGGAGAAAGCTCGGAAGGGGGCTCCTTTATGTATTTCGGCGCCCCGCGTGATTCATAATCCCTTCCCAGGCGCAGGTAAAGAAGGCTCATCAAGATAAGCGCCAGGGCAAATACCGCAAAAGGAATATAGGGTGAGATATTTTTCCTGACATATTTGGCGGGAGAGAATATCCGCTCGACCATGCCAGCGGGGAACCGGACCTTTACCTCGAACAGGTCTTCGGCCGCCAGGTTATCTCCGGAAAAGAAAAGGGTCTGCGGGTCGATCAATTTCCACCGCGAATTTTCCGCGCCGGTGTAAAGGTTGACCGAAAGGTCCTTTGCCTTGATCTCGTCCGGGAAGGACACTTTGACCGTGACGTGCTTGACCACGTCCTCCCGTTCTTCAAAGATCGCTTTCCAGTAGAGCTCGTCCTGCCCCTTATTGATCGCGTCGATCAGCCCATGGACCTTATATTTGATGGTAAAGGTCTTATTGGTATTTTCATATTCCGGTTCCGCTGGCAGGCGCGAACGCCACTTGATATTCACGTCACTGCCGCTTTCTGTTACCATGAAATTTTGCTTTTCATCGATCGAACCCTGTCCATATTGCTTATCGCCTTCCCAGACCTCGATGTTCGAGATCGAGTCCAGCCCCCTCTTGCTTATGTCGCGGTAGCCGCCGTTCCAGTCGCCGGTGAAGACATATTCCTGCTTTTCGCCGACATCAACGGTCGAATCCGGGTTGACATGCATTTCGACATCGATTCGGTCCCAGTAAAGCGATTTCGCGAGTGACGGAGCCGCAAAAATAAGCAGACAGAATAAAATTAGAAATCCTTTTTTCATTTTTTTAGTGCCTCAGAGGATATCTTCATCGCGCAGAACTCGCCGCACATGGAGCAGACGTCCTTGCTTTTTGACTTTCTTTTTTCATGTATCTTTTTGGCTTTAACCGGATCGATAGCCAGCTGGATCTGCTTGCCCCAGTTAAGAGCCTTTCTCGCCTTTGACATTTCACGGTCCCATTCGATCGCACCCGGGATCCCGCGCGCGACGTCGGCGCAGTGGGCCGCGATCCGGGAAGCGATCACGCCCTCATAAACATCTTCCGGCGCGGGCAGGCCCAGGTGTTCGGTCGGGGTGACATAACAAAGATAATCGGCGCCGGCATACGCGGCCAAGGTTCCGCCGATAGCGGCGGTAATATGATCGTATCCGGGCGCGACATCGGTCGGCAGAGGGCCCAGAACATAGAACGGCGCGCCGCGGCAGATCCTCTTTTGCATCTTCATCTGGGTGACGATTTGGTCGTACGGCACGTGTCCCGGCCCTTCAATTATCACCTGCACGCCGGCCTTCCAAGCGCGCAGGGTAAGCTTGCCAAGTATCCTCAACTCTTTGAACTGGGCATCGTCACCCGCGTCGATGACAGAGCCCGGCCTCATCCCATCCCCTAGGGAAAGCGTGATATCGTACCTTCTCGCGATCTCAAGCAGGCGGTCATAATGCTCAAAGAACGGATTCTCATATCCGGTCTCAATGATCCACCGGGCCATGAGCGCTCCGCCCCGGCTAACGATCTCCATCTGGCGCGGTTTTTTCTTCAGCGCCGCGATCGAGCTTTTCGTCACCCCGCAGTGAATAGTCATGAAATCGACGCCATCGCGCGCCTGCTCTTCGATCACATCGAACATGCCGTCGACCGTCATTTTGTCGTCATGCACCGCCTGATAGATGGGAACAGTGCCGAGCGGGACAGGACATTTACTTATGATCTTCCGGCGGACGGCATTGATATCGCCGCCGGTCGAAAGGTCCATCACGGTATCGGTTCTGGCATCGAGCGCGGCCTTAAGTTTTTTTAGTTCGTCGGCTATATTTGGATAGTCAGCCGAGGTCCCGATATTGGCATTAACTTTTATTTTCAATCCCTTGCCGATGCCGATCGTTTGGTTGTTCTTGTGCCGCGGGTTATAAGGGATCGCGAGGGTGCCAGCGGCCACGCTTCGGCGGACCGCTTCGGCGGAAAGATGCTCATCAACCGCGACCTTTTTCATCTGTGGGGAGATGTTCCCCTTTAACGCGAGTTCTCTCTGGGTAGCCATCAGGTTTGATATTCGCGCGTTTCTTCCGGACGCTTCGCTTCTTTTGCCAGCTTCAACGCGAGGGAGACCGCTTCCTTGGGGGTATTGACGCGATGGACCTTCTGGTCCATTTGCCCGTCATGATGGATGAATTGCCAGGTCTTAAGCCCTACCACCGGGATCTCGTAGCCCAGCGCGAACGCGATCTCGGAAAGCGTTCCGTAGCTTCCCCCGACCGCGATCACAACATTCCCGGTCTTGATGACCAGTTTGTTGCGGGCGTAACCGATGCCGGTAACGATGGGATAATCAATATAAGGATTGGCTTCTTCCCGCTTGCTGCCGGGAAGGATGCCGATGGTCGTGCCGCCGGCGCTCTTGGCGCCCCTAGCCGCGTTCTCCATTGCGCCCTTGAGCCCGCCGCAGACGAGCACCGCCCCCGCCTTCGCGATCTCGGTTCCCACCTCTTCCGCCATCTTCGCGATCTCCGGCGAGGCGTGGCTTTCACCAATCACGCTTATAAATATCTTTTTTCCTGCCATATAGTGCTCTTTTCCGATCTTATTATATCACAATATTTCAGAACACTTCCCGCAGCTGAAAACCTAAGCACATTCAGTTTGATTTCGATCTTTTTTAATAGTATAATTTTTCAGCCTCGATCAATGGCATCAATGACTATGTATAATAATTTTATCAATAATATTATTAATCCTTTCCTTCTTAAAAACCTGGATGTGATCTTCCTTTTCTATGGCCTGGCTTTTATTTTTCTCGGCGCCAATATCATTTTCAGGATCACGGCCACTAAAAAAAGCGAATTCAGACTGCTCAACATCTTATGGCTTCTGGCCGGTTTCGGCCTAACCCACGGCATAAACGAGTTATTGGACATGTTCGCTTTCAACCGGGGTGAGAATCTTTTTTTTCAGATCGCCGGCCTCATCCTCCTGTGCATTTCTTATTTGTTTCTGCTCCTTTTCGGATATCGGATCGTCAACCTCGGGAAGAAAATGATTCCCGGGATCATGCTCTTCCCCGTATTGGCTTTGCTTTTCTTCGGACTGCCGGCAATATTCGGCGCGTCTTCATACCAGCTCTGGAACATTGCCAGCAGGTATTTTTTAGGGTTCACGGGAGCGATCCTGACCGCCATCGGATTTGTTTTGTATTATCAAAGTGAATCAGATAAACTGAAGAAATTCAGGCTCCGCGATTACTTTTTCGCCTCCGCCCTGCTTTTTGGACTTTACGGGATTCTGGGAGGGATGATGGTGCCGCCGGCGAAGTTCTTCCCCGCTTCGATCCTGAATACCGCGGCATTCCTATATATAACCGGCCTGCCGGTCCAGTTTTTTCAGGCCTTCTGCGCCGTTGGCATCGCCTGGTCGGTAATTTCTATCATGCATATTTTCTTTCTGGAAGAAGAGGCGGAAAGGATCCAACTGGAAGAAGACGAGGTCAAGCTCATTGAGCTTCGCGAGGTGGACCGAATGAAGACCGAGTTCATGTCCATTGTTCCCCACGAGCTCCGCACTCCCCTCACATCCATTATCAATTTTGTCTCCCTGCTCGGCCAGGATACGTTCGGTAAACTGACCGACGAGCAAAAGGGATTCGTGGCCAAGATAAAGCTCAACACCGCGCATTTACAAGATGTGGTCGAGAGCGTGCTGGACTTCACCCGGATCGAATCCGGCCAGAAGTTTGAGCTTAAAAAAGAGCCTTTCTCGGTCCCCAAGGAGGTCGAAGAGGCAGCCGAGGGGGTCAAACCTGAACTTGAGAAAAAAGAGATATTGTTCAAGATCGACCTTGCGCCTAATCTTCCAACGATCCTGGGCGACGGGGCGAAATTCGAAAGAGTTTTGACCAATATCCTGGGGAACTCCGCGAAATTCGCGCCCAGAGGCGGGACGGTGGAGCTAAGCGCCAGGGCGAACGAAAAAGAGGTAACTTTTAAGATAACCGACAACGGGATCGGGGTGCCAAAAGACCAGCTCGAGCGGATCTTTGACAAGTTCTACCAGGTGGATTCGTCCATCACCCGCGAGCACGGCGGGATCGGAATGGGACTTACCATCGCGCGGCAGATCGTAGAGGCGCACGGCGGGAAGATCCAGGCGGAGTCCGACGGCCCCGGAAAAGGGACATCCATCATCTTTACCATCCCCATAGTTTGATGCGCCTCATCCTACTTGCGGATAATTGAGAGGTTCTACTCTCCTTCCTTCTCCATCGGAGATAGAGAAGGAAACGCGATTTAAGCCCTGCCCCTCTCTATCTTTGATGGAGAGGGACGGTTGGAAATGCCTTACAATTAGTTACTTCTGGGGTGAGGCGAGTTGAGATTATGCCCTTGTTCTGATAAAATAAGATCATGACAGCGCAAACCATTTCACAAAAAATACTGGCCGCGCACTGCGGGAAAAAGTCGGTCCAGCCGGGCGAGCTGATCAACTGCCGGGTCGACCTGGTGCTGGGCAACGATATCACCGCCCCTCCAGCGATCAATGAATTTGAGAAGATCGGCGTCAGCAAGGTATTTAATAAAAATAAAATATTCCTGGTGCCCGACCACTTTACCCCCGCCAAGGACATCAAGTCCGCGGAGCAGGTGAAGCTGATGCGCGAGTTCGCCAAAAAATACGGCATCGTAAACTTTTTTGAGATCGGCTGTATGGGGATCGAGCACGCGCTACTACCTGAGATCGGAGCGATCAGCCCGGGGATGCTCATTATCGGAGCCGATTCGCACACTTGCACTTACGGCGCTCTGGCCGCATTTTCGACCGGCGTCGGCTCCACCGATATGGCCGCCGCCATGGCAACCGGAGAGGTCTGGTTCAAGGTCCCCGAACAGTTAAAGTTCATATATAAAGGAAAGCTCAATAAATGGGTCGAGGCGAAAGACCTGATCCTCTACACAATCGGACAGATCGGCGTCGACGGCGCCCGTTACATGTCAATGGAGTTCACCGGTCCGGTAATTAAAAGCATTTCTATTGAAGGCCGGCTGACGATGGCGAACATGGCGATCGAAGCCGGTGGCAAGAACGGGATCTTTGACGCGGACGAAAAAACCGCCGCGTATCTTAAGAAAGTCAAAGCGGCGAAGGGAAAAGTATTCAAGTCTGATCCCGATGCGGAATATAAACAGATCTATGACTGGGACGTGTCAAAGATCGAGCCGCAGGTCGCGTTCCCCCACCTGCCAAGCAATACCAAGCCGGTAAGCAAATGCCATCATATCAAGATCGACCAGTCGGTGATCGGATCGTGCACCAACGGAAGGATCGAAGATTTAAGGATCGCGGCGAAAATATTAAAAGGAAGGAAGCGGCACAAAGACGTCCGCCTGATCATCGTTCCGGCG
>CAIYXV010000030.1 GCA_903930225.1 uncultured bacterium
TCATGAGAGAAAGATCATACTCGTTCGGATTTAGGTCGTTAATTGTTCTAAGATGATTGATCTTTGGTACGATTAAACGGCCGGACTGTTCGGCGGCTTCCTTGGCGATCGTTTGCCAGTGAGCAATTTTTTGATCTTCCTTGTCCTCTATTTTGGGAACTGATCTTTCCGATATGGCCGGGATCACGGCGTTCACTCCCAGCTCTACCGCCATTTTGATTATCAGGTCCATCTTTTTCCCTTTGGCCAGGCATTGGGCAAGCGTTACTTTTATCGGTGATTCGGTATTTACGCTCTCTTTTGACAGGATGCGCCCGCGAATGTATTCGCGATCGAGCTCTTCAAGCTCACAGGTATAAACATTCTGCGCGCTGTCAAAAACCTTGATCCGGTCGCCGGTTTTAAGGCGTAGCACATTTTTAATGTGATTCACATCGGAGCCGGTTATTTTGACGCCTTTGTCCGAAATCTGTTCCTTTAGCAGGTAGAACCGGTGCATATTTCCTCCTAACCCTCACCCAACTATTTTCGAGTGAGATAACTTTTATCTTTTCCCCCCTCTCCCAAGGGGCGAGGGAGTGGTTGATTCACTTACAGCATTCAGTCCCTCTCCCTCTGGGAGAGGGAGAAATAGATCAAGTTAATATATTTAGATAAATCCGGGTGAGGGCTTATCACCGCTCTTTTCGAAGCTTGCCGAATTTTTCGAGGAGGTCGTGCTGTTCGGAGGTGAGGCTGGTCGGAGTTTCGACCTCGACCAGCACAAAATGATCGCCTCGTCCGCTGCTCCTCATCCGGTTAAGCCCCTTGCCCTTAAGCCTGAACGATGAGTTCGGCTGGGTGCCGGCCGGGATCCTAAGTTCCGCTTTTCCGTCAATGATCGGGATCTCGATCTCGCAGCCCAGCGTGGCTTTCACAAAGCTGAGCTTAAGCTTGTAGACCAGATCAGCGCCTTCGCGGTCAAAAAGCGCGTGCTGTTTTATAGTTGTAAAAACATAGAGGTCACCGGGATCCCCTCCGCGTTTTCCGGCATCGCCCGCTTTGGCGACTCTTAAGTTGTATCCCGATTCCATTCCCGCCGGTATTTTTATTTTAACGGTGTGACGTCCGCGAGTGGTCCCCTGGCCGTTACAGGAAGAACATGGAGAGGAAATGGTCTCACCCGTCCCGCGGCAAGCAGGGCAGGTGGTAACCTGGGTAAAGGCGCCCAGCGGCGTCCTTTGCATGTGCCTTACCTGTCCGGCCCCACCGCAGTTGGCGCATTTGGCAGCCGAAGTTCCGGGTTTGGCCCCGGTTCCCTTGCAGGCTTGGCAGGTTATAAGATGTGTGATCTCGATCTCTTTTTCAATTCCCTTGTGCGCTTCTTCCAGGGTGATCGTGAGGTCATAGCGCAGGTCGGCGCCGGTTTCTCTTACGCTCCCGCGCCGGCGTCCGGTCTGCGATCCGAAAAACATATCGAAGATATCGCCGAAGCCTTCGAATCCGCTAAAACCCTCGCCGAAATCCACGCCGCCGAAACCTCCGCCGCCCTGGAATCCTCCCGGCGCGGCCGACCCGTAGGCGTCATAATGCTGGCGCTTGTTGCGGTCGGAAAGTACCTGATAAGCTTCGTTTATTTCCTTGAATTTTTCGGCCGAGCCGGCTTCTTTATTAACATCTGGATGATGTTTGCGGGCCAGATTGCGGAACGCTTTTTTAATATCTTCATCAGAAGCGTTCTTTTGTACACCAAGAATTCCATAGTAATCCCTGGCCACGAACTATTCCTTCACCTCATAGTCCGCGTCAATGGTCGGCCCGCCTGCATCGCTATGCGAAGCATTGCGGGCAGGTCCTTTGTCTTCTTTTTTCGGCTCTTCTGCGCCTGGTTGAGGCCCTGGCTGATCTGGCTGACCGGGTTGTCCAGCCTGGGGCTGTTGTTTATAGATCTGCGCGGACATCTCATAAACCGCCTGCTGGAGCGTTTCCAGCTGCGTCTTTATTTTTGCATTGTCCGTGCCTTTCAGCAATTCCCGGGTCGCATTGATCTCTTTTTCCACCTTTTCCTTGGTCGCGGCATCGACTTTGTCTCCCTGCTCTTTAAGGGTCTTCTCGGCGGCGTAGACCATTCCGTCGGCCTGGTTGCGGGTTTCGATCTCTTCTTTCTTGTTTTTATCGTCCGCTTCGTGCGAGGCCGCTTCCTTTTTCATCCGCTCGATGTCGTCCTTATTAAGGCCGGACGATGCGGTAATGGTTATCTTTTGCACCTTATTGGTCCCTTTATCCTTGGCGGAAACGTTGAGGATACCGTTGGCATCTATGTCGAACGTGACTTCCACCTGCGGAATGCCGCGCGGCGCCGGCGGGATCCCTTCGAGATGGAACCGGCCGAGCGTGCGGTTGTCCGCCGCCATCGGGCGCTCGCCCTGCAGGATGTGGATCTCGACCGAGGTCTGGCCGTCGGCCGCGGTAGAGAACACCTGCGACTTGCTGGTCGGAATGGTAGTGTTCCTTTCGATGATCGGCGTCATGATGCTGCCGAGAGTTTCCACCCCCAGGGTGAGGGGGGTTACGTCGAGCAGTACCATTTCTTTCACTTCGCCGGCAAGAACTCCTCCCTGGATCGCCGCACCTATCGCTACCACCTCGTCCGGGTTCACTCCTTTGTGGGGCTCCCTGCCGAAAAGCTGTTTCACGGCTTCCTGCACCTTGGGCATTCTGGTCTGGCCGCCGACCAGCACCACTTCGTCGATCTGGCTGGTCGAAAGTCCTGCATCCGTCAATGCCTGACGGCAGGGGCCGAGCGTCCGGTCGATCAGGTCGGCTACCAGCTGTTCAAGTTTTGTCCGGTTCAGTTTGACGACCAGATGTTTGGGGCCGTTCTGGTCGGCGGTGATGAAGGGGAGATTGATCTCGGTCTCCATCGTGGATGAAAGTTCGCACTTCGCTTTTTCGGCCGCTTCTTTCAGTCTCTGGATCGCCATCCGGTCGCGGCTTAAGTCCACGCCCTGGTCTTTTTTGAATTCATCGACCAGCCACTGGATGATCTTCTGGTCAAAATCGTCGCCGCCCAGGTGGGTGTCGCCGTTGGTCGACTTGACCTCGAAAACCCCGTCTCCCAGCTCAAGGATGGAGATGTCGAAGGTGCCGCCCCCGAGGTCGTAGACGGCGACTTTACGGTCGCTCTTGTCCTTGTCGA
>CAIYXV010000031.1 GCA_903930225.1 uncultured bacterium
CCCGGCAGCGAAAGCCATAGCCTCAACATTATCAAACGCCTCCTGGCACTGGACGAGACCAGGGTAAAGCAGCTGTTAAAGCAGACCCTCAAAGATTTTGCGCACCGCCATAAGGATATTCAGGCGGTCCTGATGAGCAATTATCAAAAGATCGCCGGATACATCCAGGGGCCTGCGGCGTTATCAGAGGACAGGAAGCTGTTGCTCGGTTCTTGTTTTACGATGGAATACTCCATCGAATCGGCTGCCCTTTTCAATCCTTCGATCGTCATCTATCCCAAGCAGAACAATTTGCAGAAGGGGCAGACCCGCGTGATCTTTAGTTTCCGCGCGACCGGCGAAGGGCATATTTCCTCGATCGTTTTTCGCAGCGCCCTGATCGACAAGGACAATTCAATTTTTCTGGAGCCGGTCAGCCCTTATTTGGGCACGCCCGAGATCGTCTTGAATACGACTTACGACCGGGAGCTTTTTCGAGCCAAGCTTGAGGAAATGGGGTTGTTTAGCGAAGTGGCTAAGGCGATCTATCTGCACTTGCCGGCCAGTTTCACTCCGGAGGAAATGGGCCAGGCGATCAACGCCGTCTACGGCAGCAACGCCTTTGCGCCCGCCGATATGGAGGAGACCGTCATCCACATAGAGTGGCTGGAGGAATCGAACTATGAGGTCTTTTTCCCTCACGGACATTTGATCTCGGAAAGGGTGATCTTTCCTCTGTCGCAAAACGAAAGCAACGGCGTCGAAGACGCGCGTTTTGTCCGCTTTATTGACGAGGACGGCAGCGTTACCTACTACGCGACCTATACCGCTTATAACGGCTGGGAAATACTTCCGCAATTGATCGAGACGAGGGATTTCCACCGCTTTAAAATATCGACCCTGAACGGGCCGCTGGCGCGGAATAAGGGGATGGCTCTTTTCCCGCGCAAGATCAACGGACAGTATGCCATGATCACGCGGAGCGACGGGGAAAATCTCTATTTAAGCTATTCCAATAATATCCATTTCTGGTTCGAAGGGGTAAAGATCGAAGCGCCGGAAAATCCCTGGGAGCTGGTCCAGATCGGCAATTGCGGCTCGCCGCTGGAGACCAAAAAAGGCTGGATCCTGCTGACCCACGGGGTCGGGCCGATGCGCAAATACTGCATCGGGGTTTCACTCCTCGACCTTCATGATCCCTCCAAGATCATCGGGCGCCTGGAAGAGCCGCTGCTGGCGCCGCGGGAAGAAGAGCGCGAAGGCTACGTGCCGAACGTGGTTTATAGCTGCGGCTCTATCATCCTCAACGGCGACTTGATCATCCCTTACGCCATTTCCGATTCCGAATCGCATGTGGCCAGCATCCCGGTGGACGAATTGCTCGAAAAGCTTTTAAAGCAGCGCTAGCCCAGCAGAGCTGGATAAAAACCTTAGAAAAAAATTATCTTTGTAAAAAGTATAGATAATTTATTTAAGGTTTTAACCCAGCAGAGCTGCGAAGTCCCCTGAAAGGTTCTAAACCGCGCTGGCAATTTCATACTCTTCGATCATGGCCAGCA
>CAIYXV010000032.1 GCA_903930225.1 uncultured bacterium
ATGGTTGACATTATATGCCCGTGTAAACGATCTGAGATCACCATTTTAAAGCACAGCAATTGCCAGAGCGCGCTGTGGGTCAGGCTGAACGCTTTTGTTTTTAACTTATCCCTTAACCACAATTGCCTTGAAATATAAGCGCGGGGAGAAGATAGCCCCCTTTGCCAAAGCTCGCGGTAAAACCGGCCGAACTTTCCATAATGCCAATCATACGCGTACCAGTCATGGGTTGTTATTCCCTGCACGCCAAGCTCCTCCGGTAATATTTCCCTTTTAGGCAGAAGATCGGTCCTTTTTAAATATAGTATCCGATCTGTCGCCTTGGGCGCGAACGGCACATCGGTTAAGCCCGCCAGCATAAAAGCGCTGTCCGGGGCAAGAATGATACGGCAGCGGGGAAAGTTCTCTTTGGCAATCGCGCAGCTTTTTGCTTCGCGGGTAAAAATGGTCAGGTCAGGGTGGGAGTTAAAAATATCCGCGCACCTTTTTTGGCTGCTAGTATTAGTGAAATATATGCTCGATGGAAAAATGATTATTGGATTGGACCTATGGCTTCCAACCAATCCTTCAATAAACGATTGCCGCCGGGACCAGCCGGACTCGAAATAATCGGATATAAACCCCCCGCGGATGAAGATCGGGCCCGAACCGATGCGGTCTAGCATATTTGAGCTTGAAAAGCTTTTTACGGTAGAGGAATATTTTATTTCAAGCTTTAATATTTCTTTTGCCATAAGCAGGGCCCCCAGCCATATGAACTGGCTTCCGATATTGAGATAACCTAGCGGGTCCTCGATCAGGGCGCAGTTTTTGTATTTGGGAATAGAATTTAAAGAACCGATGAGAGCTTCTTTTACGGCTAATGGCGTTAAATATTTAGGCACGATTTTGCCATTATATCAGATGCGGTAATGGTTATTTATAGGTTATAATTAAAAATATGGATAATGAACTCTGTTATCCTTCTTCCCAACAGCGTCTTTTTCTCCGCGCGGCGCTGTTAAAAGGCAATAGGGCAGAGGAAAGCTATCAAGCCTGGCGTGCTGACGCAGATATCGATAAGCTTGATCCCGGCTCCACCTGGCTCCTACCTCTTTTGTATCGCAATCTTCAAGCTCTGGGGATCAAGGATCCATTTGATGATAAATATAAGGGGATCCATCGCCTCCTCTGGTCAAGGAACCATCTTCTGATCGATCGGGCCGTTAGATTGCTGTCGGCCCTTTCGGGCGCCGGGATCAATGCTTTGGTCTTTAAGGGCGTTTCAATGATCCTCCGATATTACAAGGATTATGGTTTAAGGCGTATGGCCGATATCGATCTTTTGGTCCCGATCGAGAGGGCAAAAGATTCCCTTGAAATAATGGGGAAGCTTGGACTAAAGAGGAAATATCCGAGGTTAAAACCACCGCTCGAAGTTAATTTTTCAGTTTTTAACGGGGACACGTTCAAGATCGAGAAAGACCTAGAGCTGGACCTTCACTGGCATATTTTGGCTGATTGTTGTTATAAAGATGCGGATAAAGATTTTTGGGAAAAGGCGGATGAGATCACGATCAAAGGGGTTAAAACAAAAATATTGTGCCCAACTGATGAGCTGTTCATTACCTGCATCCATGGAGTAAGGTGGAACTATATGCCGCCGCTGCGCTGGATAGCGGACGCGATAATGATAATAAACGAAGCGGGCGCTAAGATAGATTGGATAAGAGCGATCGATCTGGCAAAGAAGAGGGGCCTTATGATGCAATTTAAACGGGCCCTTCAATATTTAAATCAGGAGCTTGAGGCTGATATCCCGGACCGGGTTCTGGCAGAGATCGGATCTGCCCCGATATCTAGTGCTGAGCGCAGGGAGTACCAGGTCAAGGTGCGTCCAAATCCGCTGGGGGCGCTCTGGCTGCATTATCGCCGTTATAAAAGGTCAAAGATAAACATTACTTTTTTGGATTATTTGCAAAGGGTCTGGCGAGTGGATTCCGTATGGTCTATCCCGGCCTTTGCGATAGTAAATGGATTCAAGAGGTTTAGAAGCATGCTTAGCAAACAAAACCCATTGACAAATTGAAGAATAATTCGGCATAATCAGCACAAGAATGCTGATCAAATTAGCTTTCCGCAATATTTTCCGCAATTTCCGCCGCACCTTTTTTACTTTTATCGCTATCGCCGTCGGGCTGGCGCTGATGTTGCTGGCGGATTCAATGTTGCAGGGGATCGATTCTCAGTCGTTCGCCAAGATCATTAATTATGAGACCGGGCACGTCAAGATCTTTTCTCTCGGTTACCAGAAAGAAAAGGACGATCTGCCGCTTGATAAGCTGATCGCGGCGCCATCCGGCATTATCAGCACGCTGCGCAGCGATGCGGCGGTCGCCGGGGTGACTTCCCGAGTCAATTTCCGGATCATGCTTTCCGACCGGATCGACGAGATCCCGGCGATCGGGATTGCGATCAACCCGGCCGACGACGCGTCGGTCTTTGAGCTTAAACAGGCAGTGGCGCAGGGTCAGTTCCTTGTCGGCTCCGAAGAAGCGATGTTGATCGGCAGCAAGCTGGCGAAGGATTTTAACGTCGGTGTGGGCGATTACCTGACCGTCCTGGCGCGGACCAAATACGATACTTATCAGGCGCTCGACCTCCGCATCAAGGGTATACTCCAGACCGACGACCCGCAGATCGACTGGTATTCGGTCGTGATCCCGCTCGATGTGGGGCAGAGCTCGCTCGATCTTAAACAGGGTGTTACCGAGATCGATATCAAACTGAAAAATATCAATGACGCCGATGTTTTTAAGAACAAGATCTCAAAGGAAATCCCCGGCATGGAGATCGCCACCTGGAAGGACCTGTCCGAGGACGTGCTGGCGATCTCAAAAGCGAAATACACGGGGACCTTCACCATCTTTTTTGCGATCGTCCTGATCTCGCTTATCGGCATCAGCAATACCATCCTGATGGCGGCTTTCGAGCGGGTAAAAGAGATAGGGATGATGGGGGCGATGGGGATGAAGCGGGGGGATATCGTGAAGCTGTTCGTCCTGGAGGGGACGATGATCGGCTTGTTCGGCAGCATATTCGGCTGCCTGCTTGGCGCGCTGCTCGTCGGCGGCTGGATGGTCCCGTACGGGATAGATTTCTCGGCTTTCATGCGGCAGATGGGGCCGATCGGTTACCGCACTACCGGGCGTTTTACCGGCGAGTGGCACCTGATCATGTTCCCGATCGCGTTCGTTTTCGGCATCGTCGTTTCCGCGCTGACCAGCATTTACCCGGCTTTAGTCGCCTCGCGGATGGAGCCGAGCGAGGCATTGAGGAAATGAAAGGTAAATGGTAAAGGGTGTAAGGTGAAAGGGTTCCGAAGCCCTCACCCCCTTAATCCCCCTCTCCCAGAGGGCGAGGGGGAGGGGAAACAAGGAACTGGGGGATGGAGATTGATTGTGAGAGGTATAATGAAAAAGACGATTGAAGAAAACAGAACGACTTCTTCTGGATTATTAAGATACGCGAATGATTATTTAAAAGCGTATGAAATAATTAGAGTAGATAGTAGTTTTAAATGGCCAGCAGAAGTCCCCGCTTATTTGTTTTGTCATGGCTTGGAATTGTCATTTAAGGCATTTTTAAGGACAAAAGGAAAAACCATAAAAGAGTTGATGAAGCTGGGCCATAATTTAAATGAAATCGTTAAAGAGTGCAAGAAATTAAACGGCGATAAAATTAACGTGTTTAATGAAGATGATTGGAACTACATTTCTTTATTAAACCAACAATACAATAATAAGGAGTTTGAGTATATATTAATAGGATTTAAACAATTTCCTTCAGAAACAATAGTTAATGAAATATTAAAAAAGATAGTTATGTTTAATAAATCAATATATCAGGATTGTCTTGACGCCAATAAAAGTGAAGGGACGGCAATAACTGCCAACTTACCCTCGCCCCCCGGGAGAGGGTTGGAAGAGAAAGGTACTTGATAAAAGAAAACTGGGTGAGGGATGTAATGAATACATTGTTCGGATTTAGGAAATTCGGATTTAGGATTTAAATTATGTTTAAACTCGCGTTAAGGAACATATTAAGGAATAAGCGCCGGTCGTTCCTGACCGGCCTTTCGATCGCGTTCGCAGTGATGGTCGTCATTTTCCTCTGGACCTTCGTTTCCGGCATCATCAGCGGCATGTTCAACAATTACGTTACCGCTTCGGTCGGACATATACGGGTCTTAAACGCCGATTATTTGAAAAGGGAAACCATGCTGCCGCTGAGCGCGACGGTCCCCAATTATCGGCAGCTTATTATCGACCTGGAAAAGGACCCGAACGTTAAACTGGCGACCGGAAGGATCAAGTTCGGCGTGCTGATGGACACGAAAGGGAAGACCAAACCGGTGCTCGGGGTCGGGATAGACCCGCAGCGCGAGGAAGCGGTCCTCGGCCTTTCCCGCAAGCTCGATTCCGGCAGGGTGCCGGCGGCCGGGACCAGCGAAACGGTGATCGGCGCCGGCCTGGCCAGGGAACTGGGAATGAAAACTGGCGATACCCTGACGGTGGTTACCCAGACTGCGCACGGTTCGCTTTCGGGCCTAAATCTGAAAGTGGTAGGGGTATTCAACCTGGGGGTCGCTTCGATCGATAACCGGACTTTCTTCCTCCCGCTCGACCAGGCGCAGCAGCTGCTCGACATGGACGGCCGGGTAACGGAAATATTCCTTCTGATCAAGGATCCCGACAAGGCACCGCAGGTCGCGGCCGGGATCGGCAAAACGCTTCCCCCCGGCCTGACCGCCGTCCCCTGGCAGGATAACGGTTTCCTGTATTACATGATGAACATCATCAAGTATCTTTACGCGGCGATATACGCTTTCATTCTGCTGCTGGCGAGCTTTACCATCCTTAACACCATGTTCATGGCGGTGATGGAGCGGACAAAAGAGATCGGGATGATGAAGGCGCTAGGGATGAGGGAAGGGGAGATCGGCCGGCTGATCACGCTGGAGTCGCTGATACTTGGCACGTTGGCCAGCTTTGCCGGCGCGATCGGGGGGACGCTGCTGGCTTATTATGTAAGCACGATCGGGATAGATTACACCGCCGCCTTTAAAAGCATCCGTGACATCGAGATGCCGCTCGCTTATATTTACCGGGGAGAGTTCAGCTGGTTGACGATACTGTTCGGCTTCATGATGGGGATAATTTTTTCCGTCCTGGCGTCGGTCTTTCCCGCGCGCCGGGCGGCAAAAATGAACGCGGTCGAGGCAATGAGAGAATGATAAGGAGGTTTTATGCTGTCAGTAGTTAAAATGGAGAACGTGGTAAAGAATTATCGGGTGGGAAAAGTGGAGGTCCCGGCGATCAGGGGGCTAACATTGTCGATCGAAAAAGGCGAATTTGCGGCAATCGCCGGACCGTCGGGCTCCGGTAAAACCACTATGCTTAACCTGTTCGGCTGCCTCGATAAGCCGACCAAAGGAAGAGTCCTTATTGAAGAACACGACATCATTAAAATGAAGCCCGACGAGCTGGCCGATGTCCGCAACGAACATATCGGATTTATTTTTCAGAGCTTCAACCTGATCCCGGTCCTTTCCGCTTTTGAGAATGTTGAATTCCCGCTAATTCTATTAAAGAAGGACGGCCCGCGCGCAAGGAAGCAAAAAGTGATGGCAATGCTCGAAAGCGTCGGCATTGCCGAACTGGCCGGGCGCCGCCCCTCGGAGATGAGCGGAGGGCAGCAGCAGAGGGTCGCGATCGCGCGGGCGCTGGTCAAGAGCCCCGATTATGTGCTGGCGGACGAACCGACCGCCAATATCGACACCAAGACGGGGCACGAGATCCTCGACCTGATGCAGGCGATGAACAAGAACCTTGGGACGACCTTCATCTTTTCCACTCACGACCCTAAGGTAATGGAACATGCCCGCCGCCTGATCCATATCCGAGACGGACAGATAGAAAGCGACGAGAAACGGTAAATGAAAAACAAAGTAATTTTGGCATTGTTAGTTATCTGGTGCCTGGGATCAGGCGCTTACGCGATAACGGGCGAAGAGATAGTCAATAAAGTTGACGCGAACATGACCTCAAAGACCTCGTATTCGGAGTCCCGCATGGTGATCACGGTCGACAACGACGTACGGGAGAAGATGATGATCTCGTATGACAAAGGAACAGATACCGGCTACGCCGAATTTTTGACACCGGTGAGGGATAAAGGGGTAAAGTACCTTAAGATCAAAGATAATATGTGGATGTACCTTCCGTCGGTCGACAAAGTGATCAAGATCTCCGGCGCGATGCTCCGCCAGTCGATGATGGGGTCCGATTTCAGCTACGAAGATGCCCTGGAGAGCGCCAAACTGCTGGAAAAGTACACGGCGACCCTGATCTCTACGGAAGTATTGCCGGTCTCTTTCCGGACCCAAGATAAAATCGAGATAAAAGCGCGGCTGTGCTATGTCGTCGACCTGACCGCCAAGGTTAAAGATGTGACTTACTACCGGCGGGTGATCTATGTTGACCGGGAATATTTTGTGCCGGTCAAAGAAGACCTGTTCGCTCTTTCGGGCAAGAAGCTGAAAGAGATGACGATGGGAGAAATAAAAAGGATCGGCTCGCGCCATTATCCGATGTACATGACGATGCGCAATCTCCTCCGGGCTAACTCGAATACGGAACTTTTTGTCACCAAGACGGAATTTGATATCCCGGTCGATCCCAAAGTGTTCACGCAGGGTAATTTGACGAAATGACCGCAAGACCGCTTGACCTAAAGACTTCAAGACCTGTTAAAAATGGTCGTGCGGTCATGTGGTCATGTGGTCTAGTAGTTTTGATATTTTTAATGATCACTTCTGCTTATGCGCTGGATATAGGTGGTTCGTACGAGAACGACATGCTGGCGCTCATGAAGAAGGACGGTAACAACGCATTCGGCGACCTTAACTGCCTCCGGATCAAGCTCGATTGGGGTCTGGGCGATAATTTGACCGTCCATGTTGAACCCCGCTATTATTTTCTCAGTAAATCGCAGGATATTGCGTTGCCCGGGGCGAGCGAGCTCGATACGCTGGTGTGGGACCGGGTCTACGCGAAGTACCGGACCGACCGCTGGTCGCTGACCGCCGGCAAACAGCGGATCGCCTGGGGCACCGGTTATATCTGGAATCCGGTCGACATCTTCAATCCCATGGTCCTCTCGTTCGCCGTCCGCGACGAGGATAAGACCAATGTAGAATCATTGAGGGTGGAGATACCGGTCGGGGAGGCGGGCGGGATCGATGCTTTTGTGCTGACCGGGAAACCGTGGGAGCAAACGGGGAGGGGACTAAGGGTCAAAGGGACTAAGGGACTATTTGATATTGCGCTAAGCTATGTCGACCAGGGGACGCTGGGGCATCAGATTGGTCTTGAGACCGCCGGCGATATCGTGAAAGACGTCGGCGCGAGGGGGAGATCGCATTCAAGACAGGGGCCGCCGGCAACAATTATACCCAGGCGGCGGCCGGCGGGGATTACACGCTTGATAACGGGATCGGCCTGAACCTAGAATATTATTATAACGGCCTGGGGAGCCGGGACCGGAACAATTATAACTGGGGAGCAACGGATTCCGTGGGAATGGATTATCTTTTCTTAAGCGGAAATAAGATCATCAATGAACTTACGACAGTAGCGGTTTCAATGCTGTCCAACCTTGATGACCGGAGCTTTATGGTCTATCCTCAATACACGCGTAATATCGGCCAGAACCTTGATCTTTATATCGAGGGGATGCTGCTTTTTGGGGTAGAGGGTTCGGAATTCGTTCCGCCGGCATCAGTTGACTCGGCCGGTTTTGGCGGCGGTAAAATGGCGCTGATAAGATTGATCTATAGTTTCTGAGAATAAGGAGGTAATGATAATGGCAAAAGAAAAAAAACTCGAGAGAAAAAATGTCACCATCTTCAAGATCAGGAACCGTTCCGGATATGCCGCGATATTTAAGGGGAATCTTACGGAAGGGAAAAGCCCGGACGAGGCGTTTTACCGGATGACCAAAGCGGCGAAAAGGAACGCCAAACGTTCATAAGGCCTCCGGCTTGAATTTTTTTCGTTCTCTCATATGAGAATAGAGATCGACCCCGGTCTTAAGCGCCACAAAGACCAGGAGCATTGCCTGCGCTTGCCCAAATATCATGGTGGCCATCATGCCGAAAATAATGGTCAAATGCATGACGAATATCCTTGCGTATGGCTGCATCATCAGCTGGTCGGCGCTTGCTTTTTCCCTTTCCCCCCCGACCAAATAATTGGCAAAAAATGAATAGCCATGGCTTATTAGGAGCGAGACCAGCGCGAACCCGGTAGAACGTAAAAGGTTGATCGGGTCGATCGGGATCTTGGTCATTTCTTCACTGATAAAATATAAGAATGCCCCGTGGGCGGCCATAAAACCGCCGAAGTGGACAGTAAAAAAAACACAGAGGATCAATTTAAGGATAAAACTTACAATAAAAGGCGGGCCATCTTTTTCGTTAGCGGTCAGCATTTTCAGGACATTAAAAACACCTATGATCGCGCTTTCGGCCCAGTAGATAAAAAGAATATCGAATATGTTCCAGCCGCCGCGGGCAACTCCTACGACCGGGACCAGGTTTGCCGCGATTAGCAGAACGCTGGAAGTCGGGAGCATATCCTGAAACCCTAAGGCTTTATTTCTAATTTGCTTGTGTCTTTCAGGTAGGCCGCGTATTCCCTTTCGGCGGGGGTGGGTAACAGGGAGAAAAGTCCGAAGGCGTTCCAGAAGCCGGGCTGCCGGTCTTTATTATCCTTTTCCGCCTTGGTTTTAAGATATAGCGCTGATGCGTTCTCGCGATCGGGATCGGGCAGGGCCTTCAATCTATCATACTGGTTCTCGTATTCCCTCGAGCCGAACAGCAGGTCGGACGTTCCCCATCCCAGGGTTAGGATGCCGGGTACCATGAGCGCGGCGCCGAGGGGGATCATGACGATCGCGCCGATGTTCTCGCGGAAAGAGAAAATAGAATAACCGGTGGCGGTTATAACCCCGCCGAAGATCAGTTTAAGGCCGCCGCTTATATAGCGCCAGGCGCTTTCTTCATTAGCTAATCCCTGTATTCGAGCAGAGGCGGTAGTAATGGAATCGGCGGCCATGACGGTTGAAACCATGGAAAATACTAATAAAAGGATCATAATAACGCAGACCAAGCCGTTGATATTTTTCATCTAGTACCTTTCTTTATCGCTTTTCTCAGTATAGCACTGCTTTTTGTCACTGTCCTGACCAACCGTTTGGCCTCAGCGCTAACGGTTGTTTCTTCCGTTGCCTTTGGCAAAGGCACACTAACTGTTTCTGCCGAAGTGCGCGCGGTAGCGATCCCCGCGTCCTTAAGCTCAAAAGATATCTCTTTTGCCAGATAGCAAACATTCGTTTGCGGGTCGCAGATATAAAATCCAACGCTCCAGAGACCGAGGCAGGGCTTAGGGTATTCAGATGTGCGCGCGGCCATTAGCGCCCATAATTGTTTTAATACCTTGCCGTAGCCGTCTTTATCGAAAGTGAAAGGGCCTTCGAGGAATATAAGCGAATTGTCCGGGCAGGCAAAGCGAACCTTGTAGCGATAAAACGGGTTCCCGTATTTAAGGTCCGATCCCGGGGAGATCTTTATCCAGGCGACCATCCAATCGTCCGATTCGGAAGCGTCCCATACGGTCTTTCCCTCGAGGATATTTTTTTGCCCCGGGTCCGCTTTTGCGATGCCTCCGTCTATGATCTCCGGTTGGGCGCTCGCGGCAGACCAGAAAAACAAGCTGGCGCATATCAGGATGATGATCCTTTTCATATTGATGTTACCTCCGCAGCCAACTAATTTTAGCACCGCTTTTCTGCGGTTCAACGATGATTTAAAAAATCATCTGATCTGCAGGTGGACATCGCCGGGGGAAAAAAAGAAGGGACCGGAATCGCAGAGGGCTGGGGAGAGGCTGTAGTTGAGCAGGTCGCTGTAATTCCCGTCCGTCATGGGATAAAGTTTATTGACCTTGCCCGGTTCGAACTGGTCGTACCTAATGGAGTTCCATACCAGCAGGCTTTCCTCCTGTTTTTGCCTCCGCTTGGCTTTTTCCTTTTGCGAATTCAGTGCGAGCAGAAGGTTCTGCTGCGCCAGCTCGTCCTTGATCGAGACCGCGCTGATCCCGTCGAGCGTAAATCGCAAAGTGCGGATATAACGGTCGTAGGGAGGGACGCCTTTGTAAATGTAGACGAAATCCTCGATCTTCTTGGTCTTATTGAATTTTGCGTACCATTTGCCGGTCGCGAGCAGCTTGCTGGTGTAATAAATATTGTCGTAGATCGATTGGAACCTGGTCTTTCCGTTCAATATTCCGGTCAGGTTTTTTGACACTTTAGGGTAATTTTTTCCGTAAGTGCTTTCCGCCCCGGAAATGGCAAGGTAAAGCCGGTAGTCAAGCCCAAAGATATCGGCGCAGTAAAGGATCTCATGCGCCTTGTTCCGCAAGGGACTGGTCGGATTGTATTTGGTCAGGAATTTTTCGATCCTTACCGCCCGCAGGTCCTTCGCGGGGGCCTGGCCGGCAAGGATGAATACCGATATAATGACTAGAAAAACCTTGATAAACTTAATAAATGTGTTAGTTCTCACTAGCTTTTATATCGATAACCCACACCCTGAATTTCAATCCTGTATGATCAGCGGAGATACCCGCACTGGACCTTGATCGGGTAGCGGCCGCTGGTGTTAAGGCTGTCCGTCCAAGGGAGGACGATTAGGCAGGCCATCTTTCCCTTTTTAAGGCCGGTCGTGATCTCGGTGGTATTTGCCTGGTCGCTGTCAAAACCGTGCGAAGCCAGGTAGCGGGCCGCCGCGTTGGCTTTTTCCTTCAGGACCGAAGGGTTTCCGTTCACGTTGACCCCGGCCTTGATCTCCCATCCGTTAACGGAGATCTCCCCGCCGTTATTGATATTCCAGCTGAAAGTGGCCCGGTGCGGGTCGGAAAAATCCGCGTCCGTGTTTTCCTTTATCTGAATAAGTATCTCGCGGACGCCGGAAGCATTCATTCCCGCCGGTTCCGAGCGGCTTTCCGGAGCGGTTTTATCTTTTATCTCGGATTCATTTTTCAGATTTTTAACGGCGGGTTTCTTTTCCCCTTCCTTACCCTTTGTCCCGGAATTGCCGGGGGCGCAGGATACGATCGTGCATGCTAAAAACAGGAGCAGAGCGAAAAGCCATATTTTTTTCATCTTAACTTCCTTTCCTATTTAAATTAGCACAAGATCGGGTTTATGGCAAATCTTTATTGCAATCCGATTTGCTCTCTTTTGCATGAATTACGTATATGAATCATTTAAATTGTAATTAAAGGACATATTTGATAAAATCTTTCTGGTATGTACTTTAATGACTATCTTGAACTATCCTGGGGATCGATAACCTTAAATAAGCTTCGGACCTTTCTTTCTATTTTAGGCATCGCCATCGGCACGGCTGCGGTCTTATCCGGGATCATACTCGGGATCGGGAATCGCGAGTCGATTATGCAAAAGCTGGGAGGTTTTGGAGTAAATAATCTGTGGTTTTATACCAACGTGGAAGAGAAGGGGATCCAACCCGAACAAATGACCCTGACCTATCGCCCGCTGTCGATCACCAGGGAGGATGTCGATTTTATAAGAAGAAATGTCTCCACCATTTCGGAGGTCGCCCCTTTCTTGATCTCGCCGGTATTTTTAAGAGGCGCCGACGGGAAATACCACACGATCAAAGCACTTGGTCTTATGCTCCCCGATTCTTCCTTGAAAATCTACCGGATCAAACTGCTCGAGGGAAGATTCATCTCCGATTTGGACCAGCAGCTCAAGGAAAAGGTCTGTGTGATCGAGCGCTCAAGATTTTCCGACGAGATCTTTGGAGTGGGGGACCCAATCGGTAAGTATCTGGAAATCGGACAAACCCGGTTCCGTGTCATCGGTCTGGTCAACACGCTGATCTATTCCTTTGGTTATCCCGAGCTTCTGATCGCTTTTTTCCCTGCTTCCAGTCTGCAGGAGGTTGTGGGGACAAAAGATTTTTCGGCGGTCAATGTTCTGGTCAAAAATATCCCCGATGTTCCCCGGGCGGCGGATCAACTTAAGAAAGCGCTGATAAAAAGGTTCGGCCTCCCCTCAAAATTTGTTATAACTGAATATAGCGGTTACGTGAACACGGCCCTCGATATCCTCAACACCCTTACCTTTTCCATAATCGGGATCGCTATCATATCCCTTACGGTGGGCGGCATCGGGATCATGAATATCATTTTCGACGCGGTCGCGGAAAGGACTCGAGAAATAGGAGTGATCAAGGCCCTGGGAGCCCGGAAACGGGAGGTCCTCTTTTTGTTTCTGATCGAATCCATAGTTTTGGCTGTCATTGGCGGGGCTCTGGGAGTGATCTTAAGCGTGACCGTTACCAAAACCGCCATTTGCCTGGCCGGCCTGCCCTGTATCGTCCCGCTCTGGGCGGTTGTCCTGAGCTTTTCTCTTTCGGTCTTGATCGGCATTGCCTCAGGAAGTTATCCCGCCCGCCGGGCGGCAGAGCTTGACCCGGTCGAGGCCTTAAGGTATGGATAATGATCAAACTTGAAAATGTGACCAAAACTTACCGTACTCAGGCTTTTGAGGTCAATGCCCTTAGAGGCGTGAATTTGGAAATAGAAAAGGGAGAGTTGATTGCGATTACCGGTCCTTCCGGAAGCGGAAAATCAACCCTGCTCCATATTATCGGCTGCCTCGATCGCCCCTCCGGCGGCGTTTATCGTTTTGAGAATTCGGATGTTCAAAAACTTAATGATAACGATCTGGCCGCGATCCGCAACCGGAAGATCGGGTTTGTCTTCCAATTCTTTGGGCTTTTGCCTCAGATTTCGATCTTGCGCAATCTCGAGATCCCCCTTATGTTTGCGGAGGTGTGGCCGCCGGAAAAACGCCGAACCATGATTATGGATATTTTGACGGAGGTGGGGATCGCGAATAAGGCAAATTTTGCCGCCGGGGATGTTTCTGGCGGTGAACAGCAACGGGTGGCCATTGCCCGCGCCCTGATCAACAATCCGGACCTGCTTTTAACGGACGAGCCGACCGGAAATCTTGACAGCGTAAATTCCGAAAAAATACTTTCCATCTTCAGGGATCTAAATCAGAAAGGGATGACAGTGATTATCGTGACCCATGATGAGAAAGTGGCGAGATGGGCCAAAAGAACGATCGTCCTGAAGGACGGTTTGATCGTATGAGGAAATTGACCGGTCGGGAAAAGGTTTTGATAATTATCACCGTGATCATGGTATCGGCATGGTTCTTGAATTATTATCTGCAGCAGACGGGAAAAACGATCGAGTACGCTCAGGTTTCGCGCGGTAATATTGAATCCATAGTGAAAGTATCGGGCTTGATTGATTCTGAATTTTCAGAAAAGATCATTTCCAATGCCGAAGGCATCGTTTCGGAACTGACATTAAAAGAGGGAGACCGGGTAAAGGCCGGGCAGAAAATATGCTCTCTGCGGAATCCATCCCTGCGGGAGAAACTCCTCCAGTTGGACGGCGAGCTCAAGCTTGCAAAAGGTGAGCTGGAGACAAATAAAAATGACAAGATCCTGGCGAGATATAATTTTTTAAGGGCGAACATCGCGGATTTTCGGGCGGCGATGGAGCCTTCTTCCCATATTAACGGAGATTTGTTAAGTGTGAACGTAAAGAATGGAGAAAAGGTATTGCCGGGTTCACCTTTATTCACGATCGCGGATATGCAGCGCCCAATCATAAAGGCCAGGTTAAGCGAATCAGATCTGCCATACGTGCGGCTGGGCAATCCCGCAATGATCACGGCCGATTTCCTTGGAAACGAGATTCTGCCCGGATTGGTGGTAAAGATCGGTTCTTCTGTTTCCCACGATGTCTCATCTTACATTGAGACCTGGATCAGCGTCTTGAACCCGCAAAATATCCAGATCAAATTCGGGGCTTATGCCGAAGCCAAGATCGTGACCGGCCGAAAAAAGAACGTACTGCGCGTGCCCAGAGAGGCGGTCTTATTTGACGGAGGTAATTATGTCTTTACGATAGAGCGGGGAAGGGCGCGCAAGAAAAAAGTCAAACTGGGGATAATGGGCGAAGATTATGTGGAGGTCCTCTCCGGCATCAAAGAGAGAGATCGGGTAGTGGTGCGGGGAGAGCTGGATCTGGAAGAAGGGGAAAGGGTCAGGGTTGAAAAGAAGATTTAATTCTTCTTTAGGGCAAAATCAGATTATTCTGCAAGCCGGCTGAATGGTTCCGGGTTTAGTCATAACAATCTGCCATAAAGATAAGGATCGAGAGCGAAACGCTCCCGCACAGGACAGTAAATAATATTTCCACATCCGGTAAAACCGTTCATCATAATTCTTTTTTAGGTTTGGCCAGGCATTTTCGAAATTGTTATGCCAGGCCATAAGCGTTTTGTCGTAATCCGAACCGAAATTGTGCCAATCTTCCATAACGAATAATCCCTCCATCGCGCTTCCTATCTGCCTAATCGAGGGGATCAACCCGTTGGGAAAAATATACTTGTGCGTCCAGGGATCGACCGAAGTTGACGAAACATTCTTGCCAATGGTCTGAATAAAAGCGATGCCGTTGTCTTTTAAGTTGCGGTGAACCGTTTCCATATAAGTTCGATAATTTTTGTATCCCACGTGCTCGAACATGCCGATGGAGATAACCCGATCAAATTCCCCTTTGACCTCGCGATAATCCTGAAGCTTGATCTCAACCGGCAGCCCTCTGCACAATTGATTGCCGAGTTCGACCTGCGCTCTGGAAACCGTTATGCCCAAAACCCGCACGCCGTATTTTAGAGCGGCGTACTTTGCGAAGCTCCCCCAGCCGCAGCCCAGCTCCAGGATCGTCATTTTGGGTTTAAGGCAAATTTTTTTGCAAATCAATTCCAGCTTTGCCTCCTGCGCCTCATCTAGATTCCTTGCCTCTTTCCAATAACCGCAGGAATAGACCATTCGTTTATCAAGCATGGCCCGGTAGAGATCATTTCCCAGATCATAATGTTTCTCGCCCACTTCATAAGCCCTTGATTTTTTTTGCAGGTTCCAGATTTTCGCTTTTAGGGCATAAATTATCGCTTCCGGGCTTCTTTTCGCTTTTTCTTCAATATTTTCCCTGGTCAGTCGGTTTATGAGTTCATCCAGAGCATCGCAGTCCCACCATCCAGCCATGTAAGATTCTCCCAGCCCAAGCGACCCTTCGCCCAAGACCCTTTGAAAAAATCTTTCATCATGTACCCGGATATCCCAGGGATTATCGCCATTTATATTTATTTTGATAGGGGATAATAATTCTTTGATTATATTTTTATATTTGTTTCCACCCATTTCTTTGACCCCTCCATGGCGAGCGCTCACATTTGAGACATCAGACGCTCGATCGATTTTCTTATTTTTTCGGTCGCCTCGGTATAAGCAATTTTATCAATTATTTTATAATTATCAAATATTATTGGTTCGCCGATCTTCAATTTGATCATGCCCGGCCGCAAGATCCATTGTCCTCGGGATAAAACCTCGAAGCTCCCTTTTATGGCAATCGGAATTACCGGTATTTTCGAATTCAGGGCAATAACGGCGCAACCCCGCCCGAAAGCGCCTAATTTACCATCCCGGGTAAGTCTGCCTTCAGGGAAAATGACAAACAATTCCCCTGATTTTGTCAATTCGGTGACTTTTAAGATCGATTCCAGGGCTTCCTTGTAATTGTTATCACTGATCGGTATGCAGCCGGATCGGCGGACCAGCGGCCCAAAAATCGGTATCTTGAAAATTTTATTCCAGAGCAAAAAACGAAAATACTGGGGAATGATCGAAGAAAGGAGCAGGCCATCCAGGTAGCCCTGATGGTTGGATGCCAGAAGATAAGATTTGTGCGATTTAAGATGGCTTAATCCTTCAACCCTTATTTTAACGCCGCTGAAACGCAGAGACAGCTTTGCCCAGATCCTGCGCGCCCGGTGGACCGCAAATATTTCTTCAATATGGAAAAATATGACCATGATTTTTATAATATAAAAGGAAACAAAAATAATCAGCGCGCAGACGGACCAAAAAACAACAGAACGAACTATCTCAAGAAATTCAGATACGGTATGCCTAAGCTTTGTAGACATCTTCTTTTCTTTTTATCCCCATTCTTTGCACGACCCGGTCGGAGCAAAGATGCACCAGGAAATAAAGGATTACGATCCCGACCAGATAATTTAAAGGCGGGAAATAAACCATGCCGGTAAAAATGAGGGATGCCAGGATCCAATCAAGTTGATCAAACGGGACCCAGGGCAGTCCGGGCCG
>CAIYXV010000033.1 GCA_903930225.1 uncultured bacterium
GCCCCTGCCTGACCACCCCCGTGATCTGGACGGTAAAGAATACGATAACGGCTAGCATGGCGGTAAAATTGATATTGCTGGTTGGAGGGATCACCCCCGGTATTAATCCCAATAAATTGCAGAAAAGTATGAAACAAAAGATCGAAACGATAAACGGGAGCCAGACGTAAGCTTCTTCCCCCAGCGGGGACAGCATCTCATCCTTTACGAATTGGATCAAATATTCCGCTATGGTCTGGATAAACGTTGGCTTCAGCTTTGCCTGATTCGCCGCCGCCAGAAAAAACAATATTACCAGAACCGCCGCGATGAAACCGATCAAAACCCCGTTCGTGATCGAAACATCAAATCCGAATAATTGAAGCCCGATTATTTTTGCCTGCTTTAAATGCTCGAATATGTTCATTTAATGTTCAGTCCGATCCTTACCGCGTTCCATAATCCAACCATCGCTCCCAAAACCACCCCCACCGCCATCCCCACCGGCGCGGACCTGGTTCTTAAGTCTATCTGGTAACCGATGAACGCTCCCAGAAAAGTCGCGACCGCGATCTCCAGTCCGATCGGCATCGCTTTCATAAGATCGCCTCGAACCGTATCCCGGACTTTTCTCATTTTATCCGAATTTGGGCGGATTTTCAATGAATCCCTGATCGTCGCGGCCAGCTCTTCCACCGCATCCTCGACCGCCGGCGTCAGCGGATCATTGAATTTCATCTGCCCCGGCTGGATCCCGATTATCAGAATCTCGCAGTCAAGATCGGCCAGCAGAAAATCGATCATTACTTTTAGCGGCAGGGCGTGCGTGCTGAACGTGTAGCCGCCCACCTCTTCCGGGCTGATCAGCCGGTAGGTGCCGGGACTTTCGCCCATCTCCGCGCAATCAACTATCAGAAGCAGGGAGGGCTTGGCTCTTTTGATCTCTCCGGTAAAATTCTCGGGCGCGGTGCCGCCGTAGATTACTTTGATGTGAGGCGAGGTTTCTTCCACTTTTTGGGCCAGGAGCACGCCCGCGGCATCGTCTCCCCGTAGTTCGGATCCCACGCCCAGGAGAACTATTTTATCCGCGTTATTGAGCTTTTGGCTCAGCTGTTGATTCAGGCGCATGAAATACGATCTTTAGTTTGTTTCGGTCAATCTGGGCCAGTTCGAATTCGGGGGTTATTTCAAGCGCCTTGCGGGGGCAGGAATCCACGCACTGGCCGCAGTAAACGCATTTCCCGAGATCGATCTCGGCCTCGAACTTTTTATCCCCCACTTTTTTGATCTGAATGGCCCTGGCCGGGCAGTCCTTGACGCACAGCATGCAGCCGATGCATTTTTCCGATATAAAGTTAAGCTTGCCGCGGAAATGCTCCGGCATTTTCATTTTTTCAAAAGGATAATTGACCGTCGCCGGCTTCTTGAAAAGCGACTGCAGGACGAATTCGATCATCTTTCCGGGATGGACAAATGGTTTTTTGCTCATCTGATCACAAACACCTTTAACACCAGATTGATCAATATTTGTAAAAACGCGATCGGCGCCACCCATTTCCAGCAGAATTCGACCATCTGGTCGATGCGTAAACGCGCGAACACGGTGCGAAACAGCGTCAGCGCCACGATAATGGCGAATATCTTTGCCAGGTAAAGGATAAAACCAAGCGGGGGCGGCAAGCCGAGCCCGAATGGCAGGAACACTGCCGCGAGCAGGGATGCGCCGACCACGGTCTCGATATCGATCGCCATCCTGAAATACGCTAACAGCCGTCCGCTGTATTCGGTGAAGCTTCCGGCAACGATCTCTGTTTCCGCTTCAGGAATATCGAACGGCACCCGTTCGAGCTTTCCCAGCAGGGCGACCAGCGCGACCCCGAAAGCGATCAGGTTGATCGGCCAGAAAAAGGGATGAGCATAATAGTAGGCGGCCACCTCCGACAGCGACCAGGTGTTGGCAAGCATGGCCGGCGCCAGGATCGCAACGAACAGCGGTATTTCATAAGCGAACAGCTGGGTGATGGAGCGCACCGCGCCAATGGTCGAAAAAAGCGAGCGCGAATACCAGCCGCCCAGGAAAAAGGTCAGGGTTGGAATGGTCAAAAGATACAGCACTACGATCAGGTCCCCGCTGAACGAATACAGCGCCCGCGCGCCCCACATGGGGATATAAAAGAAAGCAACGATCACCGCGGCCAGAGCAAAGACCGGCGACAGGTCGAACATCGTGCGGTCTGCTTCTTCCGGAACTACGTCTTCTTTTCCCAGAAGTTTTATAAAGTCGGCTAGCGGCTGGAACCAGGGCGGCCCCACCCGGTTCTGCAGCCGGGCATAAAGCTTGCGGTCAAAATATTCCGCGAACAGGCTGACCGCGCTTAAAAATAAAAAGCCCGGGAATATCAGAATACAGAATAATGCGTAACCCATTATCCGAATTTGCTCCTCTTTCCGCCGAAGGCGGATCCGCCTCTGGAGGACATCTTTGAGAAATCGACGCCTTGTTTTTTGTACCAGTCCACGCTGTAATCCCTTAAGTTCTTCCAGGTCATGATCTTCTCTTCGGAATTATCAAGGTTTATAATCTCGATCGCGCGGTCGGTGCAGGAGAAGCACGGGTCGATCGCCGCGACCACGATCGGGAGATCCGCCAGATACCGGTCCTCCAGCATCTTTGACACCGCCTGGGTATTGGCAAGGGTTGGAGCTCTCACTTTTACCCGCTCCGGGTTCTCGGTGCCGTTGGACTTTACATAATGGATATCCTCTCCGCGCGGCGCCTCGTAGCGGCTGACCGCTTCGCCCGCCGGGATCTTGCGCGGCGCCCGCACCGAGATCGGGCCGTCCGGAAGATTTTTAAGCGCGTACCGGACCATGCCGTAAGCTTCCATCAATTCGCCCATGCGGACGATCGTTCTTCCATAAACATCATTATGGTCATCGGTTATGACCTTGAATGGGATCTCGCCGTAAGCCGCGTAAGGATCATCTTTGCGGATATCTCTTGGAACCGACGAAGCGCGAGCGGTCGGGCCAACTGCGCCCAATCTGAGCACGTCTTCAGTTGTTAGAGTTCCTACCCCGGAAAGCCGCTGGATCAGCGTTACTTCTTCTAAGGCGAGCTGAATATAATACTTTGTCTGTTCCTCAAGTTTATCGATCACCTTAAGGGTCTGATCGATCTCCTCGGGAGTAATATCCCGGCGCACGCCGCCAATAAGGTTCATTCCGTAATTGACGCGATTGCCGGTGATCAGAGCCAGGATGTCCATCACGCTTTCGCGATCTCTCCAGGAATACATAAGCAAAGTGTCAAATCCGATCTCGTGGCCTGCCACTCCCAGCCACAAAAGATGGCTGTGAACCCGCTCGAGTTCGCCGATTACGGTGCGGATGTATTCAGCCCGTTTGGGGACTTTAAGTCCGGCGATCTCTTCCACCGCCTGGACATACGCCGTCGAATGCGCGTGCGAGCAGATCCCGCAGATGCGCTCCAAAAGATAAACGTCCTGGATGTAGGAGCGCTGTTCCGCGCCCTTCTCTATCCCCCGGTGATTGTAGCCGAGGCGAAGCTGAATGCCCACGATCTTCTCCCCTCTTAGCGCGACACTGAAGCTTTCCGGTTCTTTGAGCGCCGGATGCTGCGGGCCGATCGGAATGGTAACATCATTTTTATGGGTGATACTGAAGTCGGACGGCTCTTTCAGATGGGTCGGCCCGACGGTGATATTGATGTTCTCCCCTTCCATTTTGCTTCCCACGTTCCGATCAAGCACGTCCGCGTTCCAATCCTTGCGGAGCGGATACTGATTGTCCGGCCAGTCGTCTGGAAGCGGGTATCTGATCCCGGCCGGCAAACCTTCCATCTTCGTCCCTAAAAGATCGACCAGCTCCCGCTCATAAATTATCCCGCTGGGAAAATAAGCGGTGATGGTCTTGATCGCCTGGTCCTTCGGCGCTTTCGTTTTGATATTCAACATCTGTCCCGCGCCCTGCGCCAGGTGATAGATGTATTCAAGGTCCGCTCCGGCATCCAGCCCCGTGATCGTGCAAAGAAATGAAAATCCCAGCTGTTTTACCGCGAAGTCAAAGACCTCCGCGAATTTAGCGTAGGGGACCTCGATCCACAATCTCCTGTCCCTCTGCAGTTTGACCGCGTCTTTTAAAAAATCAAACTTTGCTTCCAGCTTCGCTTTTATATTCTCCGTATCGTTCATTCTGATTCCTCCAGACTTTTCAACAGCTTCACCACTCCGTCGATGATCGCCGGCGGGCTGGCCGGGCAGCCGGGAATGTAGGCATTCACCGGTATCGCCTGATCGATCCCGCCTAAAATATTATATAAGCCCTGGAACACTCCGCCGCTGGTGGCGCAGGTTCCCACCGCCACCACGAACTTGGGTTCTGGCATCTGTTCGTAGATCCGGACCAGCCGGTCCCTTATTTGCCGGGTCACCGGTCCGGAGCAGACCAGGATGTCGGCGTGGCGCGGCGTCGCTTTCAGCTGAACGCCGAACCGCTCGATATCAAAGCGCGGGGTCAGCGCCGCGATTATCTCGATATCACAGGCATTGCAAGCCCCGGTGTTGAAATGCAGGATCCAGGGTGATTTCAATCTGGCCCAGTGAACTATTTTATCAATTACTTTCATGATTTTTACCTTCTAAACAATATAAACAAACCGAACAGCGCGCCAAATATGTAAATTACCGCCATCATGAACATGCCGATGCTGCCCGACGGCACCGTTGCCACCATCAGCGTCACCACGTGTAAAATGGTAAAAAAGAATGCGAACGGGAAGAACTGGCTGTAATCCGGCTGGACCCGGTGCTTTTTGACGTCTTCCCCGCCGGCATACGCTTTTGACAGCGCGCCGACCGGCCCTTTTCTTTTGAAAGCAAGCTTTGACGAGAATATCGCCAAAACCCACGAAACAAACAATATTATTACGAACGCCACCGGCGGCGTCAGCAGATATTTTTCCATTTTATCCCTTCATGCTCCTTGCGTTCTTGATGTTTAGGGAATCATATTCCCTGAAGAAACCGATTATGATCCCCGCCGCCACCACGACCACCACTACCTCGATCACGATCACGGTGATCGCGATCGACTGCGCCAGCGCCAGGTTCCCGCTCAAATATCCGGCGACGATGATGAACAGCGTCACCGCCTTCATCAGCAGTTCAAGCCCGATCAATACCCTTAAAAAATTGTAGGTAACGATAATGCAATAGAACCCTTCCACCAGCAGCAGGGCGAAGAATATAAAAAAGGTCCAGAACATCTGCGACATCTCAATTCCCATTTTTATTCCCCCTGAACAGTATCAGCACACCGTAAACACCGGCCAAAAGCACAAGTATCTGGCCAAAAAGGTCCAGTCTTCTCAACTGCCACATCATTATCCGAATATCGCCAAAGGCCGTCGGATGAGGAAGCATGATATGCACCGGCCGGTGGACAAAACTTAATCCGACCCCGACGACCAGAAGCAGCACCGGCAGAGGCCAGAACCGCAAGATTCTTTTCTGTCTGCGCGCCAGGTATTCCTTTAGCGGCTGGCGGTGGGTCAGGCTGATCACGCTGATAAATACCACCGAGATCAGGCCGGCGCAGACCGAAAGCTCAAAGACCGCGGCCAGCGGCGCATTCATCTGGAACATGACCACCGTCAGCAGCACGCTGGTCAGCGCCAGGGCGATCGTCGCCCTTAAAAGCAGGGAGGTCAAAATCGACCACAACCCGGCCAAAACCATCAATATCAGCAATAAAAGCAGAACGTTCATCAATTTACCTCACAAAGTATTTGATCACAAAAGGGAACACCAAACCCAGCCCGACCGTCATTGCCGACAGCAGGACCGCGGGGATGAGCATTCCCGCGCTGGCTTCGGTAACGCTTGAAACTTTTACAGAAACCTGTCCGAAAAATGCTTCTCTTTGCAGTGTCAGGAAATAAGCCAGCGTCAGCAGGCTGGCCAGCACAGCTATCACCGCGTAAAAATAATTACCGGAAACCCACAACGCGATAATGATCAAAAGCTTGCTCCAGAACCCGGAAAGCGGCGGGATCCCGGCGGTCGAAAGCGACGCGATCGCTGACGTAATCCCGGTCACCGGCATTTTCTGGGCCAGTCCGCCCAAACTGCCAAGATCGCGTGAACCGGTCTGCTCCTCTACCGCGGCCGCGTTGGCAAAGAGCTGGGACTTGAAGATCGCGTGGTTCAAAAAGTGAAAAGCGGCCGCGATCAATCCCAATCTGGTCCCGCATCCGAGCGCGACCAATATATATCCCATCTGGCTGATGCTCGAATACGCGAGCATCCGCTTGATGTCTTTCTGCCCCAGCGCGGCCAGCGCCCCGATCACGATCGAGATCGCGCCGATGATCAGAAGCAGGTCTTTTGTTGCCGGGCTGAAGCCGATCACCGCGGTCAAAAGCCGGATGAGAGTAAAAATACCCGAAGCCTTGGTGACCACCCCGGCCAGGACAACGGAAACCGGCGCCGGAGCCGAAGTATACGCGTCGGCCAGCCAACCGTGGAACGGCACCAGCCCGCCCTTGATAAAAAGCCCGCAGATAAAAAGCGCGATCGCGATCCGGGCAAGAGCGCCGGACGAGACCAACGACAGCTTTATCACTTCGAACGACGTGCCGCCGCAGAACATTATAAAGAGCGCGATCGAGGACAGCATCATCACGCTGGCCACGACCGAGAGGATCAGGTATTTTAGCGCGCCTTCGTATGCTTCCCGGGCCTTATAAAGCAGTATCATAATAAATGTCGAGACCGCGATCGCTTCGATGAAAACGTAAAGCGAGAAAAGGTCCCTTAACATCGAGATGCCGTTCATGCCGATCAGGAGGATAAAAAGCAGGTTCGTGAAATTGAACCGGTCGTCCTCATCTTTGATGGAATGCCAGGCGACCATTAGAGCTGAAAATCCAACGATCCCGGCCGAAAGTAAAAGCAACAAGCTCAAGTTATCGATCAACAGATGAAAACCGAACAGATGCTCCATTCTGACAGCGCCAACTGCCCGTATCAGACCGAATGGCGCAAGCGCGGCAAATATCGATTGCGCGGCCAGGATCAGGAGCAATACCAAGAATGAAGATATTGGCCTCAACTTTTTCGGAAGAAGGTTGACCAGTACCAAGGCTATAAATGGAACAAATATTAATAAATAGTTCATCTAATTAACACCATTATTATTGCTACGGCCGCTCCGGCCAGCGACCAAACCACGTAAGTCGAAACATTCCCGCTGTGCGACCACCGGATGGCGGAAGTAAAAGCAAAAGTGACGCCTACCGTGAGCTTTTCGTAGATCCAGTCGATTGCTTTGTCAACCGCGTTCAGAAGCTTCGCCAGCCAGTTTGCGATCTTCATCCCAATATCATAAGGATCGAAATATCTTTTTTCGGCCAGATCGTAGGTCTGGCTTAAACCGGGGGCGTAATGGATGTGATCGGCGGCCCCGATCCCCTTGCCCGTCCGCCTGACCCCGAACCAGTGATTCAATACTGCCGCGGCCAGAACGACTAGGGTTATCAGGACGATGATCGCGTTGGTCGGAAGACCGGCGAAATCGCGCCCTTCAAGCTTCGCGCCCAGGACCGGTTGTATCAAGGCATGCAGCGGCAGCGGATTGTAAACGCCGAAGAGTACGCAGAGCCCGGCGATCACGATCATCGGCAGCAGGATCGCCCAGGAAGCTTCCTTGGTTTTATTTGCGGTTTCTGATTTTCCGAAATAAGCGGCGTGGCCCAGCTTCAGGAATGAAGCTGCAGTAAAGAACGATCCCAATACCGCGGCCAGATAGAATATCCAGCCCCTCTCCAGCGCGCCGTCATAGATCATTTCTTTGGAAAAGAAGCCGTTAAACGGCGGAACTCCGGAGATCGAAACCGCCGCGACAATGAAGCAGATAAAAGTTATCGGCATCTGTTTGCCGAGGCCTCCCAATTTTGAAAGGTCTGTCGTCCCCGTCTGTTTTTCAACCGAACCGCCGGAAAGGAACAGGCATGATTTATACAACGCGTTGTTGATCATGTGGAAAAGCCCGCCTACGATCCCGGCCGGCACCATTGTCCCAATCCCCAGGATCATATATCCCACCTGGCTTATGGCATGGTAGGAAAGCAGGCGTTTATAGTCTTTCTGTATGAGCGCCATCATCACCGCCAGAAGGATCGTGAGCGCACCGATTGTCATCAAAAGAAGCGAGATCTTTGATCCTGGATTTAAACGAAAAAGGTCAAGCGAGATCCGGGTCAGGAAATATATTCCCAGAAGTTTTTCGATCGCCGCCGGCATGATCGCCATGAACGGCAGCGGAGCATCAAGCGCCGCGTCCGGGATCCAACTGTGGAAAGGCATTGAACCCGCTTTCGCGATCGCGCCGATCATAAGCAGCACGAACGCCAGGGCGCCCAGCCCGCTGGTAGGCAGAGAGATCATGGACATCGTGAAAGTATCGGCCAGGCTGCCGGTAAGCGCGATCCCCAGCATCAGACAGAGATCGGTAATGCCGACGATCACAAAGGCCTTGATCGCGGTCTTGAACGCTTCTTTTTTCCCGATGATGATCATTCCAAAAAGGGTCAGCAGCAGGCCTTCCCAGAAAAAGAGCATAAGGATAAGGTTATTGGCAAGCACCGCGCCGTTGGCAAACGCGACAGTCAGCAAAAAATACGCGTAGAACTGATTGAGCTTTTCTTTTCCCCACATGAAAGCGACCGAATACAGGGAGATCGCGGCGCCGAACCCAGCGATGGCAAGCAGGATGAACGCGCTGAAATGATAGAGGCGGAAAGACAGATCGATCCCGAAGCCAAGCCAGGGGATCGTGAACATTATATTTTGTTTGAAGAGCAGCGCAGCAATGATCAAACCTATGATGGTTGAAAAAAGAGCGATCCCTTCTTTAACTCCCTTTAAGCGGTCCGGGACCATAAGCGAGATCAAACCGGCGATCAGGGGCAATAGAATGATTGCGATGATCATCTTATCCCTCCGACCTGGGAAACCATGATCCGGACAAAATCAGCCGGATAACTGATCAGTATCCCGCTACCGAGCGACATGATCGCCAGCAGCACGACGCAAAAGACCATTAATTTGGAACCTTCCGCCGCCAGTTTGCCCCTGGCCTCACCTAGGAAAACCAGATTGAACATGCGGAACAGGTACAAAATGGTCATGAACGCGCCTATTATAAATGTAATGGAGATCGCGATCTGTCCCGCGTCCACCGCCCCCGAGATCACCATGAACTTGCTGAAAAACCCGCCGAACGGAGGGATCCCCATCACCGAGAACGCGCAGAAGAGGAAGGAGACCGCGGTCAGCGGCATGGTAGAGATCAAGCCGCCCATTTTTGTAATATCCTTGTTATGCGTATTCTGTTCGACAATGCCCGCGGTAAGGAACAATCCGCCCTTGGCGATCCCGTGCATTAAGATATAAAGCATTCCTCCGGCAACCCCTACCGGGTTCCCAGTCGCCAGTCCCAGGAAAATAAAACCGATCTGGCTCACGGTCGAATAAGCAATGATCCGCTTCATGTCGGTTTCAATAAGCGCCGCTCCGGCCGCAACCAGCGCGCTGACCGCCGCGATCACCGGGACCGCGGTATGCCAAAATACGCCGATATTAAATGTAAAAAGGAACAGCCGCGCAAAGACAAAGACGCCGATCTTGACCAAGACCGCAGCGTGGAGCAGAGCGGTAACCGGTGAAGGCGCGACGCCGGCGTCGGGCAGCCAGGTGTGGAACGGCAGGGTCGCCGACTTTGACAATATCCCGACCAGGATCAGCCCGATCAATACACCGGGAAGGACGTGCCCCTTGAGCACGGTCAGATCGAACGTGCCGAACATGCCGAAGATGGCGATAAAGGCGATCAGCATCACCAGCGCGCCGAAGGCAGTTACCAGGAACGACTTGTCGGCTTTGAGGACATCTTTCGGCGAACGGTAAAATCCGATCAGCCGCCAGCTGGCGATCGCGGTAATCTCCCAGAAAACATACAGGTAGATCAAGCTCTGGGAATAGACCAGGCCCATCATCGAACCGAGGAAAAGCACGACCATGGCGTAGTATTCGTTCTGGTTTTCGTAATGGTTTATATAATCAAAAGAGTAGAGAACGATGATCGAGCCGACAAAAGAGGAGACCAGGGCCATAAATACCGCCAGCGGGTCCGCGGCCAGGACAAAATCAAGCCCCAGCGGGAAAGCAACCCGGAATGACTCGATATGCCCGCTCAAAGCGGACGGGATCAGGATCAATGAAAGGATGAAAGAACACGATACCAGCAATAACGCCAGTATGTTCCTCAATAATTTTGAAACCTTTCCAGCCAGGGGCAGAATAAATGCGCCGATGGTTGGCAGCAATACCGCAAATAGAACCGTCAAATCGTTCTCCTTCTGAACAATAAAACCCCACGTACAAACCAGGTGGGGGTGACACTCTTTGTAAACCTATTTTATAACTTTTTTAAAAAAAATCAAGCCCCCGGCAGTCGCGGCCGGTCATTTGTAGACAACGAACTTTTGTTTTACCATGTCGGAAACAAGTTTTAGCGGTTTTTTGGCCAAGTCTATGACTTTTACCGTATTGGCAAACCCGCCTTCCTCGGGAAGCAGGCGGGCCAAAATGTTTTCCTGTTTCTTTATCCAATCTTTATCCAGATGCACCCGTTCTTTGTCCATAAAGAGCGCGGCATAAAAGATCTGCGCTTCCACCAGGTCAAGGAAAAAATGAGAAGCAAAAGAGAGTTCGGGCCTGAAGCCCCGCTCCGGATCGTCCATTTCCATTAAAGCGGTAAAATTATTGATCTCGGCAAAGCTTACCGGAACGCCCAGAGACGCGTCCCTCGAACCCCATCTTCCAGGGCCGATCAGCATCGCCTGATTTTTGTCCTTGTCCCCTATCTGCCGGTTAAGCCTTCCGATCATGCGCGCTACTTCGAATTTTTTACCCATCAACAGGTCACCGTAAGCGGGGGGGTCCACGTAAACAAGCATTATTATTTGATGGAAAACATTGCCGCCCATAAAATTGCCTTCCGAGCTTATGAGCAGGCTCGATCTTGATACTTTTTCCGGGATCTCGATAGTTTTACCGGTCCCGATCGACTGGAGAGGGCGGCACTGGACCAGGTTCATGGTCAGCTTGTTCTCTTTGGTAAGGTTGACGGTATACTCAATATCGACCGGATAGCCGTATGCTTCTTCCAGTTTCTTCAATATTTTTTGGATGTCGGCGATAAAACTCGTTTCCCTGATAAGTTTCTTAAAGTCCAGCGTCCAGACCTCTCCGCCGGCGCCGATCTTTTTTAATTTTTCCGATCTTTCCCGATCATAATAACCGATCAGATCGACGGATACCCCGGTCTTTTGGGCCAGTAAATCTGATATTGCGACCGTACGCAATGCGTTTTGTTCAATATCAAGCAAGTCCAGGTCATGTTGGGAAAATGTCTTCGCCTCTTCAGAAGAATAAGGGGTGACTTCGGGCATATCCAAGGCCATGACTTTTGAATAATCCCCTTCCGCCCTGCCCACCGCCCTGGTCCCAAGGCCAAAAACCAGCCTGACCATTCCCGCCTGGGGGTCCATTTGGTTATGCCAGACGAACGGATTGTTTGATATGCCGACTCCGGCAAGGAACGGGAAAAAATACCGGCCGTGACGCTCGCCGGAAACTCTCTGTATCAACAACGCCATCTGCTCGTCCAGCCGGTTCAATCCTCTCTGCAGGCGATAGGTCAGCGCGTCTTCGCTCAACGTGCTCGAAAATACTTCCCTTATCAATTCTTCCAGACGCGCATATCGATCTTCCGGAGAACCTTGATTCACATCAAAAATGCTTTCGTATTTTCCGGCAAAAGCGCTGCCAAAACCGTCCTCAAGCAAACTGGAGGACCTGACGATGATGGGCGATTGGCCGAAATATTCGATCATCCGGTAAAATTGTTCTTTTATCTCGTCGGGAAAAGATCCTTTTTTCATCTTTTTGAGAAGCTCCGCCGCCGCCGCAAAATAGGAATCTTCGCGCTTGTGCTCCAGCCACTCTTCCCACCAGCCGTTTTGCACGATGTACGTGTAAAAAACATCGGAGCCGACATAAAAGGAATCGTGAGGTTCAAGATAATCGGACCATTCCGGCTTTAATATTTTGCGCGCCAGCAGCATCCCCAGCGCCTTGCCGCCAATGTATCCGGTACCGATAATCCTTTGCTTGATAGCCAGCAGGTCTTCGAGCGTGAAATTCTTCTTTACCAGCTCCAGCATCTTCTTTTCCCGCCCCATCATGATCTCGCAGATCTGGTCCACCAGGCGGCGGGAGCGTTCCCCTTCCGGCTCCTTTTTTACCGCCTCTTCCGCTTCAATGAACAAGCGGTCCCAATAATCCAGGTGGCGGGAGCTCTCGCCCAATCGTACTGAAATGTGGTCGAACAGGCGCGAGGTTTCGTTCGAACCGGAGAGCGGGATCAAACGGTCCTCTTTCATTAGATGAGGCAGGAACATGGTCGGCGAATAGCGGTTCCAAACTTTAAGCGGATGGACGTAATAATTGTTCTCAAAATTATAAAGATCAAGCAATAGCTGCGTGGTCTCCCTTATCCGGGCGATGGTTTTAAAGGAATGGCGGTCGCGCAGCAGGGCAAAGTAAGCAATGGTATCGAGCTTAAAAAGATACGGACAGGTTACCATAAAGAAATTGCCAATCATCAGATCCGTCGCCCAGGCGGACAGAAGGTCGGATAAGCAGTCGAAAACGTAAAAAGCTCCCACCCCTCCCGCGGTTATGATGTCATGCACCTGCTTGGCAAAAGTTTCAAATCCCGCCTTGGCGTCAAGCTGATGCACGGCGACCTGATCGCTCTCTTTTAGCAGTGGCTTATGTTCGGCAAACCTAATGTAGATGATCTTTTTGCCGTCTTTTTTTGCCCTTTCAACATAGGGCTCGATAAAACGGATAAAATCGTCGACTTCGTCAACCTGCCAAACGACATTATCCCCTCTTTTAAGGTTTTGGAGGATGTCATCAAGCCCAGGTATTCCGGTGCTTTCTCTTCCGGGGGCGGTCATTTAAATTTCCTCGAAATCGATCAGCCGGCTGTAATCCATCAGAGTAAGCAAAGCTTTGCTCTCCGTTTCTATACCGCTCTCCTCGACCGCCGCCACCGGATTAAGGCCGCCGGGCACGACTAGGCCCACCCTCTCTCCCGCTATCTGGACGCCAAGCAAGGCCTGTCCGGCTTTACCGATCATAAGCGCTCTGCCGATCCCTGCCGCTTCTACTTTTCTTATTATCGCCTCGGCTTCATTGACCGATGCGGCGGGAATTTCTCTTAATGCGGCCAGTATCTTGCCCGAACCGTATGCCGCCCGGGCCGCGCTGGTCATGCGGCTTTTAATGAAGATCTCATGCGGATCTAGAGTGGAACCGGAATAATTTATAATCTCCGTAAAGCGCAGCGGGCGGTCGTTCTCCATCTCAAGCAATCCGCCAAACACTGAGTCAACATTGATCGCGTGCCTCAACAATATGCCGTTAAGATTGATACTGCAGGGCGTGCCAAACCCTATTTTACCCTTTGGCATCTCTACCGATCCGATCTTCTCCCCCGACTCTATTATCGCCACTTTGTTACCGGTCGTGAATTTTTTTTTGAATACCGGAGCCATGAATTTTACCGCTTTGTTAAAATCCTTTTTGCCGATATAAGAAACGTTTAGGATCACACTGCCTTTTTTTTCGTACAGGTCAAAATCCATCTTATAGGCCATGGTCTCGATCCGGGCGTTCATAAAACCCAGCTTGTCGGAAACAAAAGCGTTGCGGAGCTCCTCTATCCCCTTGCTGGTTATGACACGCCCTTCTTTCCAGAATATTTTTACCAGCCCTCTCTCGTTCATCATCTTGAGGTGGTACCTTACCGTTCTCTCGGACATTTCAATGCCCTGGATTTTAAGCTTTTCCGCTATTTCCACCGAGCCGATCGGTTCGGAAGTTTCGCCTATGATCTTTAATATAGCGTTTATTTTGCGGTCGATTTCGTCGGGCATGTCGTTTATCCTAGCATATATATATGTTCTGGCAAGAGCTTGACTTACGGCAATCGATTGCCGTATAATAGCTCGTCGATAATCAAAGGAATAAGGAAGGTGTCTCAAATGGTAAAAGCGATAATGGACCAGGTGGTAAAAAGGAATCCCGGAGAGCCCGAGTTTCATCAGGCGGTACAGGAAGTTTTAGAATCAGTGGCCCCGGTATTGGCAAAGCACCCTGAATTTAAAGAAACAAAGATACTAGAAAGGCTGGTTGAACCGGAAAGGCAGATCCTCTTCCGCGTTCCCTGGGTGGACGACAAGGGCCAGGTTCAGATAAATCGCGGCTTCCGGGTAGA
>CAIYXV010000034.1 GCA_903930225.1 uncultured bacterium
ATGAAAATCAGATGTACTTTTTCAGCCCTTCAATTATCTTTAGCGGCGATTCGATATCCACAAAATTAGCGGTGCCTACCTGTACGGCCGAGGCGCCCGCCAGCATGAATTCGTAGGCGTCTTCCGCCGTCATGATGCCGCCGATCCCGATCACCGGCACCTTGACTGCCTGCGCCACCTGCCAGACCATTCTGACCGCAATGGGCTTGATCGCCGGACCGGAAAGTCCTCCGGTTATCATTGCCAGTTTTGGTTTTTTAGTCTTAATGTCTATTGCCATTCCCATGATCGTATTTATCAGCGAGAGCGCGTCTGCTCCCGCTTTTTCAGCTGCTTTCGCGATCACGGTAATATCAGTTACGTTGGGTGACAATTTAACGATGATCGGTTTCTTTGACGCTTTCTTGGCCGCTTTTACCAGTTCTTCGGTAAGTTTAGGATCGATGCCGAAAGCCATACAGCCTTTTTTCACGTTGGGGCAGGAGATGTTAAGCTCGATGCCATCGACTCTATTTTCTTTTGATAACGCTTTTACCACGTCAACATATTCATCGAGGGTTTCTCCGGCGACGTTAACGATCACCGGCACCGTGAATTTGGAAAGATAGGGCAGATGCTTTTCCAGGAACACTTTCAGCCCGTCGTTCTGCAGGCCGATGCTGTTGAGCATGCCGGCGGGGGTCTCGACGATGCGGGGCGGGGGATTCCCTTCGCGGGGCAGGAGCGTAACGCTTTTGGTCACGATCGCTCCTAGCCGGTTTAAGTCATAGAGCTCGGAGTATTCTTCGCCGAACCCGAAAGTACCGGACGCGACCATGACGGGATTTTTCATTTTGATGCCGGCGATCTCTATTCCCATTTGATCCCCTTCGCGTCAAAGACCGGACCATCCTTGCAAACCATCCGGTATCCTTCGATCGTGTCGACCGCGCATCCCTTGCAGGCGCCGATACCGCAGGCCAGGTAAGCTTCCATCGAGACTCGGCATTCGAAGTTGTTCTGGGCAGCGATCGCCGCAACCGCCTTGAGCATTGGCCGGGGGCCGCAGGCGTAGATCGTCAGCCGTTTGCCGTCTATGGTCAGCCGGAAATCTTTAAGGAACTTTTCAAGCGAATGGGTGACCAGCCCTTTTTCTCCGCGCGACCCATCTTCGGTCGCGACCGTCACTTTTGCGCCCAGCGACTTGAGCCCTTCCTCGCAGAGCACTAGCCCTTCGTTCTTTGCGCCGATGAAACAGTAGACGTCTTTTTTTGATTTTATTGCTTCTCTGGCCAGAAATCCGAGCGGCGCGATCCCCATCCCGCCGGCGACCAGGAGCGCGATGTCATTCACGACTTCAAACCCGTTCCCCAGCGGTCCGAGAATGTTCAATTCAGAGCCCACCAGCTTTTTTGAGAGAAGTTCAGTCCCGTAACCGATCGTTTCGTACAGCAGGGTGAAAGTCCCTTTTTCCGGGTCGGACTGGTGGATAGAAAGAGGGCGGCGGAGGAGGGGGGTTAGCTCGTTTGAAACCCTGATGTTGACGAATTGTCCCGGGCGGGCGGTTTTTGCGATATGATCTGATGAAAATACGATCTTAAAATATCTGGGAGCTAACTGGCTATGATCAACGATGCGGCAGTTTTCCTGGATCATCGACCCTATTTTAACATAAACAAATTGAATATAAAAGAGGATAAGGATAGGGACTTTAACCTGAGACTAAAGTCTCG
>CAIYXV010000035.1 GCA_903930225.1 uncultured bacterium
CTTTTAATGCATGATCCCCAGCCGATATTTTATTGATATTAAGCGGGGCCCCTCCCATTCTTTCGTCATCAATAAATATCATATATTTATCAACCAAATGGGATTGAGATGAAATTGATAGCTTGCCATATTTTGTATTGCTATCAGCCAAAGCGATAGACGAAAGAAATAGTACTAATAACAAAACAAATACATTTTTCATGATAACTCCTCAAAGGATATCTTCCGGCTAACAGTATTAGAATAGATCTTATCCCACCTGTTTGCCATCATTGTAATATTTATTATACATTAATATATACAGTATATAATATGATTTATAAATATTTGTAAAGTATCTTCGCAATTGAATTGTACGGTGTATAATATAATCAATGAACATGCGCCGCCGATTGTTTATCTCAATATTATTAGTGTTGTTATATGTTGTTCCATCATATTGCGATGTCATATCTAATAAGAGCGTAATAATTCCTCGAAATGCAAATATTGTTTTATTAGACTCCAATTATAATCGCATATCAGATGAAGTTAAAACGGGCGATATTTATAAAATTGTTGGGATTGTCTCAAGTGAGGTCAGCGGTAAATTATTCTATATAATCGATTTGAATGGCAACAATGCATTGGTGAATACTCCTTATGTGGGGGTAATAAATGAAAACATTAATGATAATATTGATAAATTAAAGAATAATCAAGCCAAATATTGGCAATTATTAAAGGATATAAATAGCGTTGATGATTTAAAGTTGGAGTTTATGCAATTAAAGGATAGTCTTACTACATGGGATTATTTTAGCCCAATCGAATATGAGGCTATCAAGTTGGAATATATTATGAGAAAGAACTTCGAGATGTCTATCAGGGAGAAGAAGATAAGCAATTATTCGTCTTTCTATAAAGATATTAAGGCGTATATACTTTCATTAATAGAAGACAAAAATATAACAATCAATAGCGCTGTTGCTTCACATTTGTTGGTGTCATTGATTGTGTATGACCCTATGGTGTTCTCTAGTAATAATAGTGACAATAATATGGCAATCGCAAAAATGGCATATGATCTGAAGCAAAACACGGAAAGCGCCGATATTTTTATTAGGGAATTGAGCACATATTCCAAAACAGATTACGAATCAGTGATTTCTGCTATTATGCGAAATATGACTGACAGCTCGAGTAATTATGCCAACATTGGCGATTATTATTGCAATATAGGCAATTATGACGAAGCGATCGCTTATTTTAAAATAGCAATAATTAAGTCTGAAGGGAAAGAACATAAATTCATCCATAGATATGCAAAGACAAGACTTGCAAATGCGTATGGGAAAATAAACGATTATGAAAACGCAGCAAATGAATATTTGACTCTTGAGTATGAATATGGTGGTTTCGCATTCCAGGCTGCATGGCATGCTGACCAAGCTAGAAATAATGGGGTAAGCATAAATGGAATTGATATTTATTCGATTATAGAGCTTTATAAAAAAAGTAATGATCCGAATGGAATATTTAATGCCGGGAAATTGTATTATGAAATAAAAAGCCCCAGGAATGTTAGATTAATGGCAAATATATTAAAGGATAAATATAGGCAATATGAAAGTGCAAACATTCTATTTGATGATGCCGATAGGTTGGAGGCGCAATTAAAAGGGCATAACCCTTAATAGATTAGTTCCTCCCAATGAATCTTTGTCATGCTATAATTTCCCTGATGAAGTCATTCAGTAAACTGGTAGTAATAGCCTTGATCTCCCTTCTTCTCCTTCCTTCTCCCTCATTTCCCTCCAGTCCCTCGAACTACGATCCCAATGGCCGTCTCGTATTAGCGCTGGGAGGGGAAGTGTCTGTTCTAAATCCCATTCTATCGACAGATACTTCGTCGGGCGCGGTTGAAGGCGTGATCTTTACCGGCATGACCAAGATAAACGAGAAGCTTGAGATCATACCCGACCTGGCAAAATCATGGGACATTTCAAAAGACGGCAAGGTCTGGCTTTTCCATTTGAGGACAGACGTTAAATGGCACGACGGCCAGCCGTTCACCGCGAAAGACGTTGTCTTCACTTTCAATTCGATCATGAACCCCAAGGTCAATTCGGTCCGACGAAGCGACTTTATAATTGACGGCCAGCCGATCAAATTTATCGCCGTTGATCAATATACGGTAAAAGCCGTTCTTCCCAAACCGTTCGCTCCATTTCTGGTCCATTCCGGGATGGGGATAGTTCCAGAGCATTTATTAAAAGGCAAAGACATAAATACCGCTGATCTCAACCGGCATCCGATTGGCACCGGCCCGTTCAAGTTCGCCGAATGGCGGAGCGGGGATTACGTAAAGGTGGTTCGGAACGATAATTATTACGACGGAAAGCCAAAACTTGCTGAGATCCTGTTTAGGGTGATCCCGGACGAGAACGCCACCCTGATCGCGCTCGAAGCAGGGGAAGTGGATGAGGCAGGGATCCCGGCCAAAGATTATTCACGGGTAAAAAACCTAAAAGGGGTCAACGTGTTTGAATACGATGCTTTGATGTATGTTTATCTGGGGCTTAATCTTGATAAACCGATATTCAAAGACAAACGCGTAAGGCAGGCGCTGGCATACGGGACCGACAAGAACCAGCTGGTATCTCTGATCTTAAAAAAACTGGGGACGCCGGCATATTGCCCTTCGGCTCCGATATCCTGGGCGTATTCTGACAATGTAGAAAAATATCCATACGATCCGGAAAAGGCTAAAGCTTTGCTTAAAGAAGCGGGCGTGGAAAACCTCGAATTTACCTGCCTGGTGAACCAGGGGAACAAAGAAAGGGAAAAAGCGGCGATCATTTTGCAGCAGCAGTACAAAAAGATCGGCGTCAAGATGGTAATCCGCGAACTCGAATGGTCGGCATTGCTTAAGATAATAAACAAGCCGACCGCGCCCAAAGACTTTGACGCGGTGATCATCGGCTGGTCGCTGGGGCTGGACCCCGACGCTTATTCGATCTGGCACAGCTCGCAGTATCCGGCCGGGTTCAATTTTATCAAATATTCCAATAAAAGGGTGGACCGGCTCCTGGAAGTGGGCCGCACGACCATGGACAAAGCGAAGAGAAAAAAGATCTATTCCGAAATGAACCGGCTGATCTCGATCGACCAGCCGTACGTGTTCTTGTGGTATCCTAAAACGGTAAGCGGGGTGAGGGACAGGGTGGGGGGATTGGCGAAGCCGGGGCCGGCGGGATTGTTCTTAAACATCGAAAAGGTATACGTGAAAAAATGATGAGAAAATATATCTGGGGCAGACTGCTTCAGCTGATACCGCTTCTGATCGGGATCTCGCTCATCAGCTTCTTTGTGATGCATTTGGCGCCCGGCGACCCGACCTCGCTGTTCATCGACCCGAACGTGAATCCAATAGAGCTGGCGAGGGTCCGCGCCAACTGGGGGCTCGACCAGCCGATCGCCGTTCAATATTTTAAATGGCTGATCAACGCGGCGCGGCTGGATTTTGGCCATAGCCTGATTACCGGCCAGCCGGTCATATCGGAGATCGGGGAGCGGCTGCCTGCCACTTTGCTTTTAATGTTCTCTTCCCTGATACTGACGCTGCTGATCGCGATCCCCATCGGCGTGATCTCCGCGGTCAGGAAAAACTCCTGGTTCGATAACTTTTTTACCGTATTTTCGTTTGCGGGCATGGCGATCCCGACGTTCTGGCTGGCGCTAATGCTGATGCTCCTCTTTTCTGTTCAGCTAAACTGGCTGCCAGCGGTCGGGATGTTCAACCCGCTGATGACACACACCAATATTTTCTGGCGGGCGCTCGATGTTGCCATCCATCTGATCCTTCCACTGGCCACGATGACGATCGTTTCGCTGGCCGGCATCTCCCGCTATCAGCGGGCGGCGATGCTAGAGGTTTTAAACCAGGATTATATAAAAGTTGCGAGAGCCAAGGGTCTGCCAGAACGAAAAGTGATCTTCAAACACGCCCTCCGCAACGCGCTCCTGCCGATCGTTACCATCATGGGGCTTTCACTGCCCGATCTTTTCGGCGGAGCATTCATTATCGAGACCATCTTTGCCTGGCCGGGCATGGGCAGGCTGGGCGTCCAATCCATCTTCCAGCGGAATTACCCCGTGATCATGGGAATAGTCATGCTGTCGGCGCTAATGATCGTACTGGGTAATTTGCTGGCGGATATCTGTTACGCGCTGGTCGATCCAAGGATACGGTATGGCAAAGAATAAGCTTGCCCTCTTCGGCCTTGCCGTTCTGCTGTCGCTGATCGTGCTCGCGGTGTTCGCGAACATCATCGCGCCGTACGATCCGGACGCGATCGTGGAATCGGAAACGCTTCCGCCGTCTTTTCACCATCTGTTCGGCACCGATGACCTGGGCCGCGATCTTTTCAGCCGTTCGCTGTTTGGGGCGAGGATATCTCTTACGGTCGGACTGGTCGCGGTTACGATCGCGATCGTGATCGGCACGCTTTTGGGCTCGGTCTCCGGCTATTTCGGAGGGATTGTCGATTCGATCGTGATGCGCTTTGTCGATATCATGCTGGCATTCCCTTCCATATTTCTGATCCTGGCGATCCAGACCATGCTGACCCCCAATATCTATAATGTGATGATCGTGATCGGCCTGACTTCGTGGATGGGAGTCGCGCGGCTGGTGCGGGGCGAATTTCTTCGCATACGGGAGCTCCAGTACGTGGAGGCGGCGCGGGCGATCGGTTGTTCAGATCTAAGGATAATTTTCCGGCATATTTTGCCTAATGCCCAGGCGCCGGTCATTGTGGCGGGAACGCTGGGGATGGCGGGCGCGATACTTACCGAATCGGCGCTGTCGTTTTTGGGTCTGGGAGTTCAGCCGCCAATGGCTTCCTGGGGAAATATGCTGATGGATTCCCAGGCGTATATGCGGGACGCGCCGTGGATGGCGATCATTCCCGGCCTTTTGATATTGATCACGGTCCTTTCGCTTTATTTTGTCGGCGAGGGATTGAGGGAGAAGCTCGATGTTAGAAGTTAACAACCTGACGACGCAGTATGTGACGGGCGGGAAAATTATAAAAGCGGTGGACAATGTTAATTTCGCGGTGGACAACGGAGAGATCGTCGGTCTGCTCGGAGAGTCGGGCTCGGGCAAATCGACCGTAGGCCTCTCGCTCCTAAGGCTTATCCCCCCTCCGGGAAAGATCGTCTCCGGACAGATCTACATAAACGGAAAAGACATCATGAAACTGCGCGAAAAGCACATGAATCGGGTGCGCGGCGCGGTGATCTCAATGATCTTTCAGGACCCGTTCACGTCGCTTAATCCGGTCTTTACGATAGGCGACCAGATCTGTGAGGTGATCGAGCTGCACCAGGGGAAAAGCCGGAAACAGGCGCTGACCGACGCGGTTGAGATGCTTGATATCGTTAAGATAAAAGATCCGCAAAAAAGGATCCGCGACTATCCGCACCAGTTCTCCGGCGGGATGAGGCAAAGGGTTATGATCGCGATGGCGCTTGCCTGCCGGCCGGAGGTTTTGATCGCGGATGAACCGACCACCGCGCTTGACGTTACCGTCCAGGCGGAGATATTAAAACTGCTCAAGGAGATCCGCGATCAGTTCGGCGTGAGCATACTTTATATTACCCATAATTTTGGAGTGGTTGCCGAGATCTGCAGCCGGGTGATCGTTATGTACAAGGGGAAGATCATCGAGCAGGGAACGGTGCGCGAGATCTATAACGAGCCGAAACACGGCTACACCAGGAACCTGATCAATTGCCTGAAGGAGCTGAGGGCATGACATGGCAATGATCCGGACTAAGCAGCTTAAAAAGAATTTCGGCGGCGTGGCCGCGGTCGATGGGGTGGACCTTGTTATCGAGCCGGGTGAAACTCTCGGCCTGGTGGGGGAATCGGGCTCGGGCAAATCGACCCTGGCCAGATTGATCTTAAAGCTTATCGAACCGGATGCGGGTTCGATCGAATACGACGGGATAAAAGATATCCGCCGGGAATGCCAGATCGTTTTTCAGGACCCGCAAACCTCGCTCAATCCGAGGATCAGGATCGGTGAGGCGATCGGGGAGCCGATCGTTATTCATAAACTGATGCTGAAGAAGAAGATCCGGTCGCGGGTCCACGAATTGCTCGAGCTGGTCAGACTGCCGATGGAATATGCCGACCGGTATCCGCATGAACTGTCGGGCGGGGAGCGGCAGAGGGTGGGGATCGCCAGGGCGCTGGCGAGTTCGCCCCGGTTTTTGGTGCTTGACGAGCCGGTATCGGCGCTCGACGTTTTAACCCAGGTGGAGATCCTGCATCTACTGAAAGATATCAGGCGGCAGCTCGATCTGACCTGTCTTTTTATCGCCCACGATCTGTTGATAATCGGGTATATTTGCGATAAAATAGCGGTGATGAATGCCGGAAAGATCCTGGAAACAGGGACAAAAGAGCAGATCTTCAATAATCCCCAGGACCCCTACACCAGGCTTCTCCTCGCATCATCCCCTAAAATATAGGAACGGGCCGACTGAAATTATTCAAATCAGGCCCCGATATATTATTGGAAAGGAGATCCAACTATGCATGAGTTCCGCTGTAAGTTTTGCCACCGTTTGCTGGCCAAGGTAGAGGAAGCCAAGAAAGTCGAGATCAAATGCCCCAAATGCAAGACCCTGAACCTTTTTTCAGACAACCAGATCGTGGTGGTGGAGATAGACGAAGCGTATCTTCAAAAAAAGATCTCAAAAGGGAAGATCAATTTCGAGCTGATCCAGAATTAGTGTCCGCCAAAGGCGGATCTGCCTCCGGCGGAAAATCTGAAAAAGTCGCGAAAAGGTTGGATGAAATTATTCGTTTCAACCACCGATAAATATATAGGAAACAATTATGGAAGAATTCCGTTGTAAATTTTGCAATCGTTTGCTGGCCAAAGTGGAAGAGGCGCAGAAAGTCGAGATCAAGTGCCCCAAGTGCAAGACGCTCAACCTTTACACTTTAAACGAGATCATCGTCGTCCAGGTGGACGAAGATTATTTGCGCCGGAAGTTCAACAAAAACCGCGACGCGGACCTGGACGCTACTTCTTCGGATTAAAACCGGATAGTTTTCTAAGCCCTCACCCATGTTTTTCTAAATGCATTATGTATATCAACTCGCCCTCTCCCAAGGGGAGAGGGGGTGCTCGATTTTGAGATTGCCGAAAAAAGAGGGGTAAGAACACCCCAGACTAAAGTCTGGGGAATATTTTATTAGTAAATTCCCCACACTTCAGTGTGGGGTTTGAGCTCTTACCCTAATGAATTATGCGGGTGAGGGCCTTTTACTTCTTCGGATTGAATCCCGCTAGCCCGATATATTTTGCTTTGGCTCCGAGCTCTTCTTCTATCCTTAAAAGCTGATTGTACTTGCAAACCCTTTCTGAACGCGCCGGAGCTCCGGTCTTGATCTGGCCGGAATTGGTGGCCACCGCCAGGTCGGCGATGGTCGAATCCTCGGTCTCGCCGCTGCGGTGGGAGGTCATATATGTATATCCGGCCGCTTTGGCGATCTCCATGGCGTATAGGGTTTCGGATAATGTTCCGATCTGGTTGAGCTTGATCAGGATGGAATTGGCCACTTTTGCTTTGATCCCTTTCTTCAAAATGTCCGGGTTCGTTACAAAAATATCATCTCCAACCAGTTGGATCTTTTTCCCGAGTCTTTCAGTCAAGATTTTCCATCCGTCCCAGTCCTTTTCTGATAATCCATCCTCGAGGGAGATTATCGGATATTTGCCGACCCACGCCTCATACATGGCTACCATTTCTTCGGAAGAAAGCGCTTTTCCTTCGCTCTTGAGCTGATATTTGCCGTCTTTGAAGAATTCGCTGGCGGCAGGGTCCAGCGCCAGGAAAACTTCTTTGCCCGGAGTATAGCCGGCTTTAGTTATCGCTTCCATAATGACCTCGATCGCCTCTTCATTCTTGGTCAGTTTGGGGGCAAAGCCGCCTTCATCGCCGACCGCCGTGGCATATCCTTTGTCTTTGAGGACTTTCTTTAATGTCTGATATACCTCTTCTCCGACGCGCAACGCCTCGGAGAAAGATGGAACCCCGGCGGGAGAGATCATGAATTCCTGAAGCTCGTAATTCCAGCCGGCATGCGCGCCGCCGTTCATTACGTTCATGTTGGGGACGGGGAGGGTCACGGCTTTGTCGCCGCCGATATATTTGAATAATGAGATGCCGTAGGAGATCGAGGCCGCACGGGCGACCGCGAGTGATACGCCAAGCAGAGCATTTGCTCCGAGCTTGCTTTTAAATTCGGTACCGTCGAGCTCCAGCATGAGATTGTCGATCTTAAGCTGTTGATGGACCGGCATTCCGACCACTTTAGGGGCGATGATCTCATTCACGTTCTTGACCGCGGTATAAACGCCCTTGCCGCCATAGCGCTTGTCGTCCTTGTCGCGCAGTTCGAGCGCCTCGTGCTCGCCGGTCGATGCTCCAGATGGAACGGCCGCCCTTCCGAGCGTTCCGTCCTTAAGCATAACGTCAACCTCGACCGTCGGGTTCCCCCTTGAATCCAATATTTGCCGGGCGTGGATCTTTTCGATCCTCCCCCCCGTTTTCGCGCGGTCCCCGATGAAAAAATATTCGTCCGATAATCTAACCATTGCTGCAACCCCTTTCTTTAGATTACATTTTATCATATAATTAAAATTATGAAAACGACCCCCGTTTATCTTTGCATCCTCGATGGCTTTGCCCTGGGCGAAAAAGCGCAGAAGAATGCCGTTTACGATGCCATCAGCCAGGGGAAAGCGCCGTTCATTGCCGATCTTTTTGCCAAACATAAATATTCGAAGCTTGAATGTTCGGGCCTGGCGGTCGGACTGCCCGAAGGGACCATGGGAAATTCGGAGGTCAATCACCTCAACATGGGGGCTGGCAGGGTAGTCTACCAATCGATCGAAAGGATCAATGTGGCGATCGAGGATGGGAGCTTCTTTAAAAACGAAGCGCTGACCAAAGCGGCAAAGAACGTGAAGCAGAACGGTTCCGCGCTTCACCTGATGGGGATATTGCAGGGGCATGGGGGGACGGTTCACGGCAGTATAAAACATCTTTTCGCCCTGCTTGAGCTGGCCAAGAAGGCCGAGCTGAACACCGTTTACATACATCTTTTTACCGACGGACGCGACACAAACCCCAAAGCGGCGGGTGACATCTACCTTAAAATGCTTGAGGATAAAATTAGGGACTTGGGGCTAGGGACCAGGGTCAAAATCGCAACTATCATGGGTAGGGAACTCGCTATGGACAGGGATACCGCCTGGGATAAGACGCTTATTGCCATGAAGGCTCTGGTTTCGGGTATAGGCGAATTTAAAGCGGCAACCGCGCGCGAAGCGATCGAGTCTTCGTACGCGCGGGGAGAGACCGACGAGTTTATCCGCCCGACCATTATCAGTGGGTATACCGGAATGGGCCCGGTCGATTCGGTCATTTACTTCAACTTCCGCCAGGACCGCACGATCCAGCTGACCATGGCCTTCTGCGAATCGGACCGGAACATCTTTAATTACAAGAAGGGGACCAAACCGATCGATGACGGAACTTTTAACGCGCTCCAGGAGCTTAAAGGCAGATTAAAAAATCTGGTATTCGTTGCCATGACCGAATATTATCCAAATCTCAAAGGGCAGGTCGCCTTCCCGGAAAAAGAGATCCCCGAAACGGTTGGCGAGATCGTTTCGAAAAACAGCCTGACCCAGCTGCGCCTGGCCGGGCCGGAAAAATTCGCCCACGTCACCGGCTGGTTCTCCGGCCGGAGGGCCGATCCCTTCCCGGGCGAAGACCGCTACCTGGCGCAGGATATAACGCTTAAGCAAAGGACGGAAGAAGGCAAGCACTACGACTGGGTGCCGGAGATGACCGCATTCCTTGAGACCGATTATTCGCTCAAGGCGATCGCCGACAAAAATTATTCGCTGGTCGTTCACAATTTTCAGAACTGCGACATGATCGGCCATACCGGCAACATCCCGGCGGCGACCGAAGCGATCGCGGATATTTCAAAATGTTTGGAAAAGATCGTTCCGGCCTGGCTGGCTAAAGGCGGAGTATTCATTGTTACCGCCGATCACGGCAATGCCGATGAAATGATGATAAAGAACAAGGGAGAAATGGTGACCAGCACCCAGCACTCGCTCAATCCCGTTCCGTTATTTGTGCTGGGAAAAGAGGTCAAACTAAAGGAAAAAGGGATCATCCCGGATATAGGGGTTACAGTACTTGATTTGATGGGACTGCCGAAGTCAAAGCTTATGACCGCGAATACTCTGATCGAAACTTAGGTGTACTAGGACCCCATACTAAAGTATGGGGAATTAAAACTTGGTTATATTCCCCACACTTCAGTGTGGGGTGTTACCTGAATATTTACCTGCAGCAACCAGCTCTTTCACTCTTTTCTCGATCTCTGAATACTTTCCCGCGTCCATCAACTCTTTACTGAAGATCGAGGATCCCACCGCCACCGCCTCCGCTCCGGCTTTAAAATATTCCCGGATATTGTCGCTCCGCACGCCTCCGCAGGCGAGCAATTTAATATTGTTGAAAGGGCCTTTCAGCTCTTTTATATAATCCGGCCCGCCAACCGATTTGACCGGGAAAACTTTAACCATAGTGGCGCCTAATTCCCAAGCCCTAAAAACTTCACTCGGAGTGAGCGCTCCCGGGTAGATCGGAATGCCGTGCTTTACGCAGAATATGATCGTTTCTTCGTCTGCAATAGGGGAAACGATAAATGAGGCGCCCGCTTTTACCGCCTGCTCGGCTTCGGTTTTATTTAATACCGTTCCTGCTCCGATCTTATATTTTTTCGCAACGATCCTTATCTGTTCCAAGGCATCTGGGGAGTTAAGCGTCAGCTCGATATCTTTTATTCCGCCGGAGAGGGTGGCTTCAATGACCGGGAGAACATTTTGAACGGTTGCGCCGCGGATAATTCCAAGGATCATTTAAATAACGGCGTCGTTCCGCAGGCCGAGATAGAATTCTCCGAAGCTCTTTTTTACCTTGCCGGCGCGATATTCGATCGCCGCGCGGGGATGCTGATTAAGCACTCCGGTGATCATGTCGGGTATCAAGTAACCCCATTCGATCTCTTTTCTTAAGGGAATGAATTCCTTTTGGATCACATCCAGGATCGGGTCGAGCCGGAATTTCGGGTTCTTGAGAAAAGACAAAAGCAGCTCAAGCGGGCAATTGCCGGCGGCGCGGCCGATGCCGTAGACAGTGGCGTCAAGGAAATTAGCCCCTTTTCTTATTGCCTCAATGGTATTGGCAAAAGCAAGCTGCTGGTTGTTATGGCAGTGGATGCCGACCTCGATCCCCTTTGGCTTAAGGTATCCCGCGTATTTCTCGACAAAAAAGTGGATCTGCTCCGAAAAAAGAGCGCCGTAGCTGTCGACGATATAGACTGCCTTAAGGGGGCAGAGTGACAACTGCGATAACGCTTCCTCAAGATCGGGCATCAGGGCGGTCGAAACCGCCATGATGTTGACGGTGGTTTCGTACCCTTTATCCGCGCAATGGTTGACCAGCGCGATCGCTTTATCGACATCCTTTACATAGCAGGCAATGCGCATCATGTCGATGACGCTATCTTTTTTAGGCAAGATGTCTTCCGGCTCCACCCGGCCGATATCAACCATGGTCGATATCTTGGCTTTTGATTCGATCCCCTCGATCATTTTGCGGATAAAATCCTCCGAGCAAAATTTGGCTTTGCCGAACTTGTCGGGCGAAAAGTATTTGGTGGATGCTTTATATCCAATTTCGATATAATCGATGCCCGAAGCGGAGAGCGCCTGGTAAACCGCGCGGACGAACTTATCCTCAAACAGATGCTCGTTTATGAGCCCGCCGTCGCGGATGGTGCAGTCTAGAACTTTAATTTCTGGTCTGTACATACCTCTATTATACCGTAAAAGCGGCTAATTTAAAATATGCAGCGCTCGCTTAAGCGCCGCTTCGGCCGCTTCCTGCAGGCCTTCGGAAAAAGTTGGGTGGGCCTGAAAAGTTTCCGCTAATTCTTCAACTGAAAGCTTGTTCTTTACCGCCAGGGTTGCCGCTCCAATAAGTGTGGTCGCCTCTGATCCAAGAATATGGATGCCTAACAATTTCCCATCACTGCCGGCGATAACTTTAATTGTCCCTTCGATCTCTCCGACCGCTTGAGCGATTCCCAGAGCTCCAAAAGGGAACTTCCCGATCTTAATATCTTTATACTTTTCTCTGGCTTCTTTTTCAGTCAACCCGACACTCCCGATCTCCGGATTGGTGTAGATGCCGAATGGAACGCAGTCGTAACTGAACGAGCGGCTTGCTCCCAGGGCATTCTCCGCCGCGATCACTCCCTGTTCATACGCCACATGCGCCAGCATCTTCCGGCTCACCAGGTCGCCGACGGCGTAGGCGTTCGGCACGCTGGTTTCCATCTTTTCGTTGACCCAGACCGACCGTTTGTCCATCTTCAATGAAAGCGCTTCGATCCCGGTGGTGTTTGGAACGCGGCCAACGCAAATGAGCGTTTTGCCGCATGATAGCGCGGATTCGAACTTTGCCCCGGTCAAAACATTGACGTTCCTTTTTTTAAGCGCCCTTTTGACCAGGTTGACGATCTCTTCGTCTACTCCCGGCAGGATCTCGGGCAGGGCTTCGTATATGGTAACTTCACATCCGATCGATCCGTAGATCTGGGCAAAGTGGATGCCGATAACTCCTCCGCCCACGATATCAAGCTTTTTTAAAGGCTCGCGGTTATCGAGAATATCATCGCTGGACAGGAAATTTTGTCCGTCAAATGTCATCCCCGGTATACAGGCGGGAGAGGAGCCGGTGGCCAGAATCAGCTTTTTGCATTCAATTATCGATTTTTTACCATCTGCGTTTTCTATCTCCACTTTCCCTGCCTCAAGCACTTTGCCTGCGCCGTGGAAGATCTCGATATTATTTTTTGTTGCCAAAAACTCCGTGTTCTTTACCAGCTTTTCAATTATGCGGTTTTTGCGGTCGATCACTTCGCCAAGGTTGATAGAGACGCTGCTCATATGAACGCCGTATTTTTCGGCATTGAGCGACTTTTCGTAAAGGCTGGTGCAGGCGATCAGCGCCTTGGTGGGGATACAGCCGCGGTTGAGGCAGGTCCCGCCGATCTTATCTTTTTCTACTAGCGCGACTTTCGCGCCCAATTGTGCGGCGCGGATCGCGGCGATGTATCCTCCCGGTCCGCCACCCAGAACGATTATGTCGAAACTATCCGACATATTCATCCTCATAGTAAGGGCGTACCCGGAACGGAACGCCGAGCTCGTCGGCGATCTTTTTAGCCTCGTCGATATTTATCATCTGTGGCAAGCCCACTACCGTGGCTTCTACCAGCGGGATGTATTTTTTCGCTTCCTTGATAAAATCGATCACCGCGGCGTAGGCCGCCCGGCCGAAAAACGAGTTACAGATCGAATCATAAACCTCGCTGTTCTGCGCGTTCAATGAGACCGACACAAAGTCTACTAATCCCTTTAATTCCGGCAGGATGTTTCTATCGTAAAAAAGATTGGCGTGACCGTTGGTATCTACTCTTACCCGGGTGGGACCGGCTTTTTTGATCGCCGCGGCCACCTGCTTTACCGTTTCCAGCCGGATCAGGGGCTCCCCGTAGCCGCAGAAAACGATCTCGGTGTACTGGCAGGGATCATTGATCGCTTTCATGATCTCCTCAAAAGTCGGCTCGCTCTCCAGCCAGAGGCGGTATTTCCCCTGGAATTCGCGGGCCTTGTACCGGACGCAGAAGACGCACGCGTTGGTGCACCGGTTGGTGAGATTTAAGTATAAATGGTTGTCCAGACGGTATGAAATGTCCTGCATTTGAATGAAATTATAACATATAAGGGCCGAAAACTATTTAGCATGTCATTTATCAGATCATTGCCTTCCAGCGAGCGCGTCCCCATGCAAATCGGCCGGATGGCCTTTTTGAGGGGGTACCAGTCGTCACGCGAAATGCTGACCAAGATAAGCGAAGACAGCCTGACCCGCTTCGCGGTCGTCCATCCCGATCTGGGCCGGGGGCTGTTCAAATCCCTGACCAGGCTGGGCGGCGAGGTCAAGAGCGTGGTATTCCCGCAATCCCTGCTCGAGATCCAGAACCTGAACATCGTGGCCAGGTTCAATGCCGACACGGCCTTTGCCAGATCGCTTTTGACCCCCGGAGGCGCAGTAGACTTTACGAAAGCGGGAATGAAGCGCCAGCCGGAGGTCCGCGATCTGACCGCGGATTTTGAAGAGTTCAAACTGCTGGAAGACCTCAAGAAAAGCTTTAAGGACGAAACGAACCTCAAAATAATCAAAGACGATCCCGAAGTAAGGGACCTGAACCTTTACCAGGACCTCTGGATGGTCCGGGCGTTGCTTTACCGGCTGGAGGGACAGAAGGCGGCGGCAAAAAAAGTCGGGAACGAGACTTTGGTCTGCCAGAGCCGCGCTTCGATCATAGCTGTCGCCGGATACATAGAGGAACTGGCGGAAAAATTCCCGCTCGAAGGCGTGCTTGAAAAATTAGCGGAAGAATTCCCTTACGGTTATAATTCTCCCGCTATAAAGCTGTTCAGGGTCGCCGAGCTGCTGAGGCAGGGGAATACCTCGCCGGCGGACAACAGCCTGCGGGTGCTGACCGACAGGATAAACGACGAGATCAAGATAATGGAAAGAAGCCGCGTCTCCCGCGAATGGAGATATCAAAAGCCTAAAACGCGCCAGCCGCAACGACCGATCGAAGAAACGCTGGTCCACCTGGCAAAAAGGCGCTATAAAGTCTCATTCTCGTCCGACGGCATGTGGGTCCTTCCGCAGGGAGGTTTTAAATCCGCCGGAGTGGTTAAACAAAAGCGGATCATCGGGCACAGCGTCCCGGCGGACAAGGTGGTCAGGAGAGAACAGCATAAGATCGACAGCATAACGCGGCAGATCTCGATCAACGCCAACTTCCAGGCTCTGCTCGGCGGGTTCGCCCGCGCGCTGAGAACGCCGGATGCGATCGATTACGATGAGGTAATAAATGGCTTGGCAAAAAGCTATCTGGCTTATGAAAAAGGGATCGTCACGCCGAAGTTCAGAACCCGGCTTTTTGTCAAAGTCGCGCTCGACCTGGTAACGACCGCGAAAGGCCTGGGCGATGAAAAGGCGGAGGCGAGATTGCTCGGTTTTGCCGCGGACATGTGCGACATGTCCGCGAAAGAACTGGTGGGACTGAACCAAAACCTGGGCGAGCAGCTCGACCGGATCCTTCCCAAGCACGCCCTGATGCGCGCCATTATTGCCGAAAACTTAAAGCAGGACGCGGAGCTAAGATCGGTCGTCGAATCGGTTAAGATTGCCGTGAATAGTCGGAAGATATTGAATGATCCCCGTTTTGCCTGGATGGTGAGGCGGCTGACCGCGGAGGCAAAGGACGCATATCCGATCGACGATCGGACGGAGGAAGGGATAAAAAGCTGCGCCAGAAGACTGACCATCATTTCCAACCTGCTGGCGATGATCGGCCGGCTGAACGCCGAAAAAGAAATGCTCAGGGGAGAACTGCTGGCCGCGCGGGAAAGATCGAGGATCGAGATCAAATATTTGAAAGGTCAGAAAGATTGGGCCAGAATGGCGGAAGCGATGCGGACGGCGGTCGATTACGCCGCAGAAAGAATAAAGGCGATCGCGGAGGACGACCGGAAGATCGAGGGCGCGCTGGAGGCGATCATGAAAGAATCGCAGCTTATGCTCCACGACCTCGAACATAAATATGATAAAAAACAATATGCCGATCCTAAAATGAAAGAGGAGATATTGTCCGCCGAACAGCAGGCCTTCCTTGCGGAACACGAAGCGGAGCTTGAAGCGGTCAGAAAAATGAATTCAGGATATTTACCGGTTTACGGATCGATCCTGGTCAAAGACACGCCATCGAATACATGGGTGGTAAATGATTTTGAGATCGGAGAGGCCCTGCCATATGACATTAAAACGCTGGAACTGCGGGATAAGCCGCGGACCCCGAATATTATCTAGCCCAGCGCCTTCCTTAAAAGCTCCTGCGCCTTATCCGGCTTTGCTCGGCCTTTTGAGGCCTTCATGACCTGGCCCACCAGGAACATGATCACCGTGTCTTTCCCAGACTTGAATTCGTCAACTTGCTTGGGATTATTTTTTATAACATCTCCGACGATCTTTACCAGCTCACCCTCGTCGGAGATCTGTGTTAAACCCTGCTCCTTTATGATATCCTGAACAGTTTTGCCGGTTCCTAAAACTTCAAGTAATATATTTTTTGCAATTTTTCCGGTTATTGTCCCATTGTCAATAAGTTTTAATATTTCAGACAATTTTTCTGGCGTAAGGCTTATTTCATTAATGCTTTTTTTGTTTTCATTCAGATAAGCGGCTATATCTCCAATTATCCAATTTGCTATCATTTCTGGTTTATTAAAATGTTTTACTGTGCGCTCAAAGAAATCTGCTTTTAGTTTATCAGAAATTAATATTTTATTTATTCCTGCCGCAAGACTGTATTCATTAAAAAATCTTTCACTCTTTGCTTCCGGCAGTTCGCCAAGGGTATTCTTGATCGTTTCGATCCATTGATGATCAGGTTCGACCGGGACGAGGTCGGGTTCGGGGAAATAACGATAATCATGCGCGAACTCTTTGCTCCGCATGCCGATCGTCGTTTCGTTGATATCGTCAAAAAAGCGGGTCTCCTGCAAGATCTTGCCACCTTCATTGAGGACCTCCGCGTGCCGCTTTTCTTCGGCTTCAAGCGCTTTGAGCACCGCGCGGAACGAGTTCATGTTCTTGACCTCGGTCTTGGTCCCTAATTTGGTCTCTCCTGCCGGCCGGAGAGAGAGGTTGGCGTCGCACCTTAGCGAGCCTTCTTCCATCTTGGCGTCGCAGACGCCGATGAACTGCAAAAGGTGCTGGAGCGTTTCCATGAAAACTTTGGCTTCGAGCGGCGACCGTATGTCCGGCTCGGTCACGATCTCCATTAACGGAACGCCGGTGCGGTTGTAGTCGACCAGCGATTCGCCCGCGCCCATGATGCGGGCGGCGCCTTTGTGGACGAGCTTGCCCGCGTCTTCCTCAAGGTGAATGCGGGTGATGCCGATCTTTTGCTTTTTGCCTTCAACTTCGATCTCGACAAAACCGCCGGTGGCGAGCGGAAGCTCGTACTGCGATACCTGAAAATCCTTAGGGAGGTCGGGATAGAAATAATGCTTGCGCGCGAAGACCGACATTTTTTCGATCCGGCAATTGAGCGCGATCGCGGTCTTGATCGCCAGCTCGATCGCTTTTTTATTTATCACCGGCAGGACGCCCGGCTGGCCGGTGCAGACCGGACAGATATTGGTGTTTGGCTTCGATCCGAATTTGGTCGAGCAGGAGCAGAACATCTTGCTCTCGGTCAAAAGCTGGGCGTGGGTCTCGAGCCCGATCACCGTTTCGTATTTGCTATGCATTTTTCTAAATACCCACCATTTAAATGGTGGGTATCAACCTCCCTTTAGTTCCGGCTTCCTCTTGTGCCAGTCAGTGTTCTGTTCGTAGGTATAGGCGAGCTGGAGAAGCTTTTCTTCCGAGAAGGCCTCGCCGATCATCTGCAGTCCAATCGGCAGTCCGTGCGAGAATCCGCACGGCAATGATATTGCCGGCAATCCGGCAAGGTTGACCGGAATGGTAGCGATGTCGGATAGGTACATCGCGATGGGATCGGAGACCTTTTCTCCGATCCTAAATGCGGGCGATGGGGCGGTGGGGGAGATCAGGACGTCAAATCTGGTGAAAGCTTTTTCAAAATCCTGCTTTATCAAGGTGCGGACCTTGAGCGCTTTTAAATAATAAGCGTCGTAATATCCGGCAGAGAGGGCGTAAGTCCCGATCATGATCCTCCGCTTGACCTCGGAGCCGAAGCCTTCGCGGCGGGTATTGTAATACATCGTTATAAGATCCGGAGCGTCTTTACTGCGGCGCCCGAATTTAACGCCGTCGTACCGGGCCAGGTTGGAGGACGCTTCCGCCGGCGCAATGATGTAGTAAGCGGGAACGGCGTATTCAAGTGTCGGGAGCGAAACTTCCTCTACGATCGCGCCAAGTTTTTCGAGCTGTTTCGCCGCGTCCCTGACCGCGATCTTTACTTCTTCATCGATCCCTTTTCCCATCAGGTCGGAGATGATCCCGATCCTGAACCTCTTCGCATTGCCGACCAGGACGTTCCGGTAATCGGGAACGGGAGCGTTAACCGAGGTCGAATCCTTCGCGTCATAGCCGGCGATCGCGTTCATCAAGAGCGCGGCATCGGTAACATCTTTAGTGATTGGCCCGATCTGGTCGAGCGAGGAAGCAAAAGCGACCAGGCCGTAACGGGAAACCCGGCCGTAGGTGGGTTTTAATCCCACCACGCCGCAGAACGAAGCGGGCTGCCGGATCGATCCTCCGGTATCCGATCCGAGCGCCGCGATCGATTCTCCGGAAGCCACCGCCGCCGCCGATCCGCCGGACGATCCGCCGGGAACGGTCTCGATGTTCCAGGGGTTGCGGGTGGTATGGAAGCCGGAGTTCTCGGTAGAGGAACCCATCGCGAATTCATCAAGGTTGGTCTTGCCGGTCGAGGGAGCGCCGAGCTCTTTTAATTTGGCTACGACGGTCGCGTCATAGGGAGGCAGGTAATTGGCCAGTATTTTGGACGAGCAGGTGGTGGTTACCCCTTTGGTGCACATGTTGTCTTTTATCGCCACCGGGATGCCGCAAAGCGGATCGGTATTCTCGCCCGACTTTAATTTAGCGTCCGCCTTTCGTGCGGCCTCGAGCGCCTGTTCGCGGCTGATCGAAACGAAGGCCTTAATCTTGTCTTCGACCGCTCCGATCCGCGAATAGACCGATTCCACGATCTCGACCGAAGATATCTCCCGCTTTTTTAAAAGTGAACTCAATTCATGCGCGGTTTTGCCGAAGAGTTCTTCGGTCATTCCATGATCCTCGGCACCAGGAACATGTTTGATTCTTCCTGCGGCGCGTTGATCATGATCGCTTCGATATCCGGAAAGGGGACCATCCGGTCTTCGCGCAGGACGTTCTTCATGGGAATGGCGTGAGTGGTGGGAGCGATATTTTCGGTCGGGAGCTTGTTTAAGGTTTCGGCGTATTCAAGGATGCGGGAAAGCTGTTCCCCGTAAAGCTTTTTTTCCTCATCGGACAAACCAAGCCGCGCCAGCCGGGCGATATGTTCGACGTCGATCTTCATGCTGAAATTATAACTTATTTAAGAGGGAGGGTAAAGTAAAAGGTCGCGCCCTGGCCCAGGCCTTTGGACTCCGCCCAGATCTTGCCGTCATGCCGTTCAATGATCCCCTTGCTGATGGCCAGGCCAAGGCCGGTGCCCTTATAACGGGGATCTTCGTGCCGGGCGCGATAGAACTTCTGGAAAATATGCGGGACATCTTCAGGCAAAATGCCGTTGCCTTCATCTTTTATCGATACCCGGATCTCATTCCCTGCTCCGGCGCCGCCTTTTATCAGGTCCGCGCAAATGACGATCTTTCCTCCATGGGGGCTGAACTTGATAGCGTTACCCAAAAGATTGAGCACAACCTCAAGTATTTTTTCCTTGTCCATTTTGACCTGCGGCAGATTGGATGAATGGGATTTGAGCACGATCAGCCCCTTGAGCGAGAGCTGCGGATCAAGGTCCCGGACCGCGGCCTCGATCGGTTCCGCGATCGAACAGGGAGCCCTCTCGAAACGCGCCTTTCCGGAATC
>CAIYXV010000036.1 GCA_903930225.1 uncultured bacterium
ATCGTCCTAAAAGCTTCCTTTTGTCCACCCAGCGATTTTATTTTTTTCAGTATCGAGCGTGCGACTTCGGCTTCGGTCTGCCCGGGTTTTATCTTAAGCGAAGCTAATACTTGTTCCGTAATGCGGACGGCTTTATTTTGAAATGAGTTCAACGGCGGCCCTTAATCCCAGAAGATAACTGTTCAAGCCGAAACCGGAAACCTGCCCGGTGGCTACCCCGGCAATAACGGAGGTGTGGCGGAACTCTTCCCGGGCATAAATGTTGGAGAGATGGACCTCCACGGTCGGGATCACGACCGCGGCTACCGCGTCGCGGATCGCGATGCTGTAATGGGTATACGCGGCGGGATTGATGACCAGCGCGGAGAACCCGTCTTTTTTTGCGGCGCCGACTTTTTTAACAATATCGCCTTCGCTGCTAAGCTGGATGGTCTCAATGTCAACCTTCAGCTCGGCGGCCAGATTTTTTAAGGCGGAATCGATCTGCAAGAGCGTCAGCTTGCCGTAAACATCGATCTCCCTTTCTCCCAGAAGATCAAGGTTGGGCCCATGGATCACAAGCAACTTTTTAGCCATCTTCACTCCCCCGTGCTATAATTCTAACAAAGCATGATCGATTTGTCGATAATAATCGTAAATTACAATAACCGCAAGGTACTTAAAGACTGCCTCGCCTCCATTTACAGTTCAACCCGCAAAGCATCTTTCGAGATAATCGTGTCGGACAATGGCTCGACCGATGGATCGGGCCAAATGGTAAGAACGGAATTTCCCCAGGCAAAACTGATCGAGAACGGCGAGAACCTTGGTTTTATCAAAGCTTCAAACCTGGGACTTAAGATATACCGCGGCAGGTACGCGATGCTCCTCAATAATGATACGGTTGTAAAATCCGGCGCGTTCGACCGTATGATCAATTTTATGGATAAAACCCCGGAGGCCGGAGCCTGCGCCCCCAAACTGCTAAATACCGATGGAACGATCCAGCATCAGGGAGGATTATTCATAAAGAAATTCTGGAACGCGTCCTCTCCCATTGTTATCGATTTCGCGATCGGAGCCTGTTTGCTGGTGCGCCGGGACGTGATCGACCGGATCGGATTTCTGGATGAAAAGCTATTTTTCTATAATGATGATCTGGACTGGTGCCTGCGGATCCGCCGCGCCGGGTTCAAGATATATTTTATCCCTGACGCGGAGGTGATCCATTACGGCGGATACAGCAGTAAGCGGGTGTTCAACCGCCGTCTGTTCGTGGAAGGATTCCAGGGAGGAATATACTTCTGCCGCAAGCATTACGGCGTTATTCCCTGGATCGTCTATCGGCTTTTGCTTTTCACGGGCATACTGGTCTACCTTCCTTTCTTTGCCCTCTCTTATCCGATCAAGAGGGAAAAATTCGCCGACCGCTTCCTCGCGTATGTTGATATACTGAAGGTTTCTCTGCTCGGCCGTTAATACTGAAATTTTTCCTTTCATATCACGATAATTAATTGATCGGATATGGAAATAAGATTTAAAAATATCGGCCCCCGCATAATCCCTGCCAGTCTGGACATGATAAGGTCGGAAAAGATCGCGTCGCGGCAGCCTATGGTTTTCACCCCCGCCCCTCTCGCCCTGATGCACCCGCTGGTATGCATGTCGATGAAAAGTTTAACGCAGGTCACCGCGGTTGAAGTAAAAGGATTAGAAAAAGACATTCGGACCACGGACCTGGTCAGGGTCGACCAGCTGGGAGCGCTGTTCAATGAAGGCCGGATCGGTTTCGGTTATAATCGTGATACAAATGAGGATTTTTTGATCTGGGACCATGCTTTCGATCATTACGGCAAAGAGATCTACGCCTATGAAAGCATGAGCGCCATTAAGCAAATTGAAAGCGGTATAAAATCCAGTTCCGACCTTTCGCAGAAAAAGGCGCGGGATATTTTTTTGCACATTGAATCCATAGTTACCAAGAATTCTTCACCCAAAAACTTAAGACATCTTTCGTTTATGCTAAAGGAAGCGGCAGGGATCGATGGCGACTATATAAACGCTTCCGCGATCCTTCTGCATAATTATGCTCAAAAAGATATGGATCAGATTCTGACCATAGGGCGGAAAAAAAACAACGTGTATGAGCAGATCGTCGACGAGATCAAGGATACGGTGAGGCGCTTCAATAACCTTAACAATACTCCTTATCTGCCCCCGGCAAAAAATCACGAATATCAGATCCAGGATTCCATGAACGCGCTGGTAAAGATATCGGGCGGCAACGGCCGGGCGATGCAGGTGCTTTTTGTCCATAAGCTGTCTTCCATCATGATGCAGCCGGAAGACGCGAACGATATAACCGGCCGAGCGGTAAGGGAGCTTTACGCTCCTCTGGCCGAACGCTTCGGTAAAAAAGAAATGGCCTCAAAGTTAAGGAATCAGGCTCTCCGCCTTCACGACAGCAAAAATTACATTTTGCACGAGACTAAGATCGTTTCCGCGCTTTCGATGAGCAGAAAAGAGGCGGAGGATTTTATCGAACGGGTCAAGATCAAATTAAAGGAAATACTTTCGGCCGAAAACTGCGGATGTTATCACACCAGCGGAAGGGTAAAAACGCCCTGGGGAGCCCATTCTAAATCTGAATATAAATCAGAACTCTATCCGGAGATCTTTTTAATGACCGATCTGCTGGCGGTCACCGGGGTTACCACGACCCCGATCACGCTCGAACAGGCCATGGAATTCATCAAGACCGCCCTGGGGGAAGATTTCAGTAACTTTATCTATGACAAGGATGATAAGGAACTTGAGACAAAAAGTTATCCGGTTGAAGGAAAGATCTATCTGGTCCATCATATCGGCGTCATCTTAAAGGACGGCAATTCCCTTGAGGCCCAGTTCATGGACAGGGAAGCCTATCAGATGCTTGACTATGGCGCGCGCGCCCACTGGGTATACAAGCTTGAAAAGCTTACGCGCCAGAAATTCGATCATAAACTGCTTCAGATCTGCGCTAAGAAGATGACCGGCAACCTTTTACGGGATGTGAAGATGACCTATGATATTCTTTCCCAATGGGTCTATGTTTTCACTCCTGAATCAGGGATGGTCCGCCCGATCAGGGTGAACGCCAAAGCGATCCCGGTAGACGCCGCGTCTTATGTTTTCAATGAAAAGATCGACCAATACGCCGGCGTCCGGATCGGCAAGGTCTGGGCCCCGGGGCAGCTGCGTGATGCCGGTGAATTCAATCCGCTCGAGGACGGGGATTATCTGGTATTCAAAAGGACCGGCAGCGGATATATCGACCGGATCGGCCGCAAGGCCATGATCGCGGCTTCCCAGCATCAGGAAACCAAGGCGCTCCTCTATCCGGATGACCGGGATGAACCGGCCCCTAAATCCAGCCGCGGCAAAAAAAACTTGCGCCGCAAGTGATATTTTGATAAAATAGGATCGTAATGAAAGAGAACATTCATCCCAAATATTTCAAGACCATAGCATCCTGCGCCTGCGGGGCCAAGTTCGAGATTGGCTCCACCAAGGAGAACGTCCGCGTGGATATCTGCTCTGGCTGCCATCCGCTTTTTACCGGCAAGCAGAAACTGCTTGACGCCGAAGGCCGGATCCAGAAGTTCCAAAAGAAATACGCCGGCATCAAGATAAAGCCGAAGGCCCCCAAAAAGAAGACCGTCGTCAAGAAAAAGACCGCGCTTCAAAAGTAACGACCTCCAATGCTACTCGACAAGCTTGCCAAGATCGAAGCGCGCTATCTGGAACTCCAGGAGCTTTTAAGCCGTAAAGAAGTGATCGAAGACCGGGAAAAACTGCAGAAATTCGGCAAAGAAATGAAAGACCTTGAAGAACTGGTCTTCTGCCTCCGCGAATACAAAAAAATCGATAATGACATCGATGACGCCCGGAACCTGCTAACTGATCCTGAAATGGAAGAAATGGCGAAAGCGGAGATCAAAAACCTCGAAGAAAAGAAACAAACAACGACTGCGAAGATCGAGATGATGCTGGTCCCCAAGGACCCGCTGGACGACAAGAACACGATCATGGAGATCCGGGCCGGAACCGGCGGCGATGAGGCCGCCCTTTTTGCCGGCGAACTGATGAGGATGTACCTGCGCTACGCGGAGAAAAAGGGCTTTAAAACCGAGATCATTGAAGAAAATCCTACCGGTTTGGGCGGTTATAAAGAAGTGATATTCTCCATTATAGGCAAGAACGCTTACGGAACGTTCAAATACGAAGGCGGGACCCACCGCGTTCAGCGCGTGCCCAAGACCGAGGCCGGCGGGAGGATCCACACCTCCGCCGCTACCGTGGCGGTACTACCGGAAGCGGAAGACGTGGATATACATATCGACGAAAAAGAGCTCCGGGTCGACACCTACCGTGCCGGCGGCCCGGGCGGGCAGAACGTCAATAAGGTCAGCTCCGCCATTAGGATCACCCATCTCCCCTCCGGGATCGTGGTCGCCTGCCAGGAAGAGCGCTCCCAGCACCAGAACCGGGCCAAGGCGATGAAACTTTTACGCGCCAAACTGTTCGATATCGCGGAAGAAAAAGAGCGCAGCAAGCGCGAGACCGCGCGCCGGATCATGGTCGGCAGCGGCGACCGGTCGGAAAAGATCCGGACCTACAATTTTCCGCAGGGACGCATCACCGATCACCGCATCGGGTTTACCGTTTATCAGCTGCCGGAATTCATGGAAGGGAACATCGATTCGGTGATCGAAGCGCTCAAGACCGCCGACCGCATTGCCAAGCTCGAAAAGGCCGAATGACCCTTACCCGCTTCGAAAAAGAAACACTGATGTGCCTCGCCCTCGGCATTGAACGTTCCCGCCTCATCTCCCACCCCGAATTATTCGACGATAACGACCCGGTTTACCGCTTCTTTGTAAAAAGACGCGAAAATAACGAGCCGCTTGCCTATCTTCTTGGTTCACAGCCCTTCCTGGGACAGGTATTTCTTGTCGACCGTTCGACCCTGATCCCCCGCCCCGAGACCGAAGAACTGGTTGAACTGGCCATTAACATAATTATAAGTTCTAATACGCAATCCGCCCGGTACAATATTTTGGATATCGGCACCGGCAGCGGTTGCATCGCCATCTCGCTTGCCCGCCGTCTGCCTAACGCGGTTGTTACCGCCACCGATCATTCGGAGGAGGCACTTAAGATCGCCCGTAAGAACGCGGCGTCCCTTAATGTATCAGATCGAGCAATATTTGAAAAAGGAGACCTGTTCGGCAATTCGGGCAAAAAATATGACCTGATCATATCAAATCCGCCCTATATCGCGACTGGAGATATTCCGGGCCTCATGCCCGATGTTAAAGACTGGGAACCGGTGTCCGCGCTTGACGGCGGGCCGGACGGATTGAAATATATCACTCAGATAATAGATCAGGCGCCGGTTCATTTGAACGATACCGGGTTTTTGTTGATCGAATTCGGTTTTAACCAGCACAAGAAGATTAAGGATCTGTCAAATAAATATTTTAAAAGAACGGAGATCTTTAAGGATCTGTCCGGTATTGACCGGTTCCTACTTGCGGCGGAAGTCCGCTAACCGCTTCTACCAGGGCTTTGATAAGCGCGTCGTCATACGGCCGGCGGGCCGCTTCGCTTATCGCCGCTTCGATGCTTTCGGGCTCGTGATAGGGCCTTTTATTCGTCAGTGCGTCAAAAAAATCGGCCGCGGATAAGATCTTTGACGCCAGGCTCATATCTTTCAGCATAAGGTCTTCCGGATAGCCGTCCAAAATATGGTTATATTTTAAGATCGCTAAGAGATCCTTCATCCAGGGAACTCCCTCGAAAAGCCAGAGAGAGAAAAAGAGATGGAGCTTTTTTATTTCGTTTCCTTCTTTACCGAAGCGGCTGTCGATGGAGAGAATCTGATTCGGAATGCCGATCTTTCCGAAATCGTGAAGCCGGGCGGCGAGCATCAGATCCGATTTTTCCCTTTGGGTCAGGCCGAGCCGATCGGCCATCTTTCCGCAAAGGGCCTGCACCCGCTCCTGATGCTTCATCACCTCGCTGTCATAGCCGCTGGCCGCCAGTTCCATGACCTGAAGCAGGACCGGCCGGTCGTCCGGATGGCAGTTTTTTAAAAGATCGACCAACTGTTTGCCTTTCATTAGAGTTATCCTTTTAGCCTCATCAAAAGGCATCCCGATCACCGTCCGGCCGAAGTCATGCATGGTGAAAACGACGCCAGACGCCAAAAGACGCACCAAGGTCGGCGGTTTAATGTCAAAACTCGCCGCCAGCGCGGCCATTCGGTAGTTAGCAGTTGTAATATCGGTGAAGATCCTGCTTCTGGCCGCTTCCACAGATGTTATCCTCATAATAATATATCCTCGCGTTCCTCCCCTGATTTCAAGGAATTGTGTTACAATAAAAATCATGAAAATAATCAGGTTCAGCCCCGAAGCGGTATCGGAAGCCGCCGGGGTATTAAAGCGCGGAGGGGTGGTAATATTCCCTACCGATACGGTTTACGGCATTGGAGCCCTGCCGGACAACGAGAAAGCGATAAAACGGCTCTTTGAGATCAAAAAAAGACCGATCGACAAACCGCTTCAGATCCTGATCTCCGACCTCAAGCAGGTTGATGATCTGGCCGTTGAAGTAAGCGGGACCGCCCGGGAAATGATGGAAAAATACTGGCCCGGTCCGCTGACTTTGATCTTTAAAAAGAAACCAAATATACCGGATGTGGTCACGGCTTATGGGCCGACCGTCGGCTTGCGGATGCCGGATAATGAGGCCGTGCTTACCCTTATACGCAAAACTGGGCCTCTGGCCGCCACTTCCGCCAATCTATCAGGACAACCGGATCCCGGATCAGCGGAAGAAGTATTGATCGACGCGGACCTTTTGCTGGATAACGGCGCCTGCCGCTTTGGAGAACCATCCACGGTCGTAGACACAACGACCGATCCTCCTAAAATATTGAGAAAAGGCCATATAACGCCTATTTAAACTGAAATTTTCCCCATTCCCCTCCGATATCTATTTGAATGGCTATATCATTAAGTTCATCTGGAAAAGTATTGGCTCCTGCAGGTTTAACTGGCGCGGGTGGAGGTTCCGGGCCAGCAAGGATTGTCCGTCCTAATCTAAGTTATATCGCAAGATTTTGCGACACTCCGCTTCCCTCAAGCCGCCCGACCGATATCCGCAGCATCGCGGTGGTGGATGATAAATTGAACATGATAAGGGTTACCGGCACCTTTCTCGCATCGCACATGAGAGAGCTTACGGGACAGCCGGTCGGAAATATCAGATTTGATGAAGTCAAAGATCCTTCTCCGGCGTTTGGCGCCTATAACATTTTTACCGCCAACACCGCGGAAGAGATCCGCTCCGTTCCCCGCTTTTTAAGAGAACATCGGATCGATCTTATTTTCGTCGATCATGACATGTTCGATCTTGACGGCCCTACTCTGATCAAAAGGGCGAGAGCGGATGGGTTCAATGGCATCGTGATCGGCATGACCGCTGCCATGATCGAACATAAGATGAAAGGTCTGCGCGAGGCCGGCGCCGATGCTGTCGTAGATAAAGTAGAAATGAAAGTGACCGATTTTTTAATATAGGAGAAATAAAATGGATATTAAGCTTATTAGGCAATGTTTTATGGCCGACGGGGTTTCCGGCTGTATTGGAAGCGGCGGTTCGGCGCCTAAAATCCTTAGGCCTAATCTTGAGTTTATTAATAAATTGCGCGGCTTTCCACTCGATATGTCACAGCGTCCGCAGTCGATCGCCAGCATAGCTTGCCTGGATGATGAGCCGATCATGATAAAAATATATTACATGAGCTTAAGCAAAATAATAACAGCGAATACGGGGAAAGAGATCGAGCTGATTAACATTAGCGACCTTGCTGTTAAAACGGCCGACCCCGCCAAGTTTCATATTTATACCGCCTGCACCGGGGAGGAAACAAAACAGGCGGCAGATCAAATTTTGCGTTCAGATGTCAATTTTGTGATTACCGATTTTAACATGCTCGGGATAACCGGAGCACAGATCACAAGTGCATTAAGGGGATCCGGATATAAAGGTTATATTATCGGACTTACCGGATTATATGAAGCTAATAAACATTTTTTTTATGACGCCGGGGCCGACCTGGTGCTTCCCAAACCCGTTGATACAAATACATTGCCTCCCCTATTCGTTTAAAATGTGAGACTCAATTTTAATGCCTGAAGTGCCTGCGGCCGGTAAATACCATCGCGAGGCCATGTTCATTGGCCGCGTCGATCGATTCCTGATCTCTAACGCTCCCGCCCGGCTGGATGATCGCCGAAATGCCCAGCTTCGCGGCCAGGTCCACGTTGTCGCGGAACGGGAAGAACGCGTCGGACGACATGACCGCGCCTTTGGTCTTGTCCCCCGCCTTCTTCGCCGCGATCTCGGTCGAATCGATCCGGCTCATCTGCCCCGCCCCGATCCCCACCGTGGCGCCGTCCTTCACGAATATGATCGCATTGCTCTTAACGTACTTGCAAACGCCCCAGGCAAAAAAGATATCGTCCATCTGCCCCAGGCTCGGTTCATTCTTGGTGACGGTGCGGATCTCGTTTATTCCCAGCTGCGCGGTGTCGGCGTCCTGGACGAGAAAGCCGCCGGAGATCCGCTTGTAATCGAGGAGCGAATGCTTCGGTCCCATCAGCTCCAGCTGCATGATGCGCAGGTTCTTCTTTTCTTTGAATTTCGCTAGCGCGGCCGGTGAATATGACGGCGCGATGATCGCCTCGACAAAAAGAGAGCCGATCGCTTCCGCCATCTGCTCGTCAACTTCCCGGTTTGCGGCAATGATCCCGCCAAAAGCCGAAACGGTGTCGCAGATATATGCTTTTTTATATGCTTCGGTAATGGTCTTTGCCTTTGCCACACCGCAGGGATTATTGTGTTTTATAACCGCGACCGTCGGCTCGGCAAAATAATTCACGAGGTTCCAGGCCGAATCAAGATCGACGATGTTGTTGAACGACAGTTCCTTGCCGTGCAGCTGCTTCGCGTTTATGATATTCCCTTTTCCCGCTCCGCCTTTTCCCATTTCCCGGTAGAATGCCGCCTGCTGGTGAGGGTTCTCACCATAGCGCAGGTCCTGGATCTTTTCCATGTTCAAGCCAATCTGCGCCGGGAACTTTTCTTCGCCCTCGAATTTGACCGAAAGGTAATGGCTGACCGCAGTATCATAAGATTTAGTATGACGAAAGGCCTTCAATGCCAGTTTCTGCCTGGTCGCGATCGTGGTCTTTCCGTCGTTTGACTTTAACTCTTTGAGGATCATCGCGTAATCTACCGGATCGACGATCACAGTCACATCCTTAAAATTTTTGGCCGACGCCCTCACCATGGCCGGACCGCCGATGTCGATCTGTTCGACCGCGTCCTCCAGCGAACATTTTGGCTTCGCGATCGTCGCTTCAAACGGGTACAGATTGCAGGCGACCAGTTCGATCGGCCGGATCTTATATTTTTTCAGGTCAGCGATATGGTCCGCCAGGCTGCGGTTCGCCAGGATCCCGCCGTGGATGATCGGGTGAAGCGTTTTTACCCTTCCGCCAAGCATGGAAGGATATTTGGTAAGTTCCGCCACTTCGGTCACCTTTACCCCGGATTTTTTCAGGAACTTGGCCGTTCCTCCCGACGATACGATATCAAACCCCAGCTTCTTCAATCCCCTCGCGAACTGCGCCAACCCCTTTTTATTCCAAACGCTCAACAGCGCCAGCGGCCCTGCTCCACTCTTATTATTCCTCTCTCCTCTTACCTTTACCCGCTTACCTTTTACCTTTTTCATATCATTTCCTTTCTATTTTATTCTTACCCGGCGTCCCTCGATTGTCAGTTTGTTCCTGGCAATAAAATCGACGGCCAGCGGATAAATATGATGCTCCTGGTCAAGTATCCTGGCAGACAGCGTTTCTTCGGTATCATTCTCTTTTACCGGGACCGCCGACTGGATGATGATAGGGCCGGTGTCGCAGCCTTCGTCTACAAAATGAACGGTGCAGCCGGTGATCATCACCCCGTGATCCAACGCCTGTTTTTGGGCGTTAAGACCGGGGAACGACGGTAAAAGCGAAGGGTGGATGTTGATCATTTTTCCCTGATAATGTTCCAGCAGGACCGGACCGACGATTCTCATATATCCTGCCAGGCAAACCAGTCCAGCATCGTGCTTCTTAAGCGCTTTGACGATCTCCAATTCATAAGTATTCTTATCTTTGAAACTTTTCGGGTCGATATGGACCGCCTCGATCCCGTGCTTTCTTGCCCTTTCCAGGCCGTATGCGTCAGCTTTGTCTGATATAACCACCTTGATCTTAGCCTGGACCGTTCCCTTCTCGGTCGCGTCGATCAGCGCCTGTAGGTTCGATCCCCTGCCCGATATCAGCACTCCAATGTTCAGCATATGCATTCCTCTTTCCTGCTCGGAACCTGCGAATAAACTTCGCGGTTCCTCGCTGGTTTCCATCCATTCAATTTTAGCATAAATATTGTTTTAAGATGCCCATAAGCTTTCGGTTAAGGACAAACCGTTCGGTCTCGAATTCCTGGTATACCTTTTCCGGTGATTCCCCCATCCTGGAAATGATCGTTTCCATTCCGGGGTTTTCACTCCCGCGGCCAAAAATGTCCATCTCATCCAGATTCCTGAAAAGCCCGTCGGGATACCTTGACATGGCCACGCTTTTATAGGTCCAGAGCGTCCAGTGAAACCCGTACTGTTTAAAGACCTTCAAA
>CAIYXV010000037.1 GCA_903930225.1 uncultured bacterium
TCTTCGAAGGGCGTGCTCGTAGTTCCGGGAACAGAGGCGAGCAATATTGCCGCGTCGAAGAAAATGAAGCTAGAAAAGAACGTCCTGAAAAAGAAACTGCAGATCGAAAATCCCGGCGGAGCGGTCAGCCAGGAGAGCATGCCGGCGCCGGAGAGCCTTCCCAGTCTGGGCGCGGGCCAGCCGGTCCCGTCGTCCGTGCTCGGCAAAAAAATGCAGCCTTTGCGCGGGCTGAAGCCGACGCTAAAGGAAAGAGAAAAAGCGAAAGCCGAAGTTCCTTTGCAGATAGCCGTTTCGCTGGGGCTGTCCGCCAATATCCCGGCGTGCAGCCTGGGCCTGGTGTGGAACCATCCGCTTGACCTTGACCTGCTTTCGATCAAGACCGGCATCCTGTACGCGCAGGGAAAAGATCCCTCGGAGACGGACCGCAAGAACGCGCTGGTGTTCGCGGACGGGATCTGGCGATTGAGCCGGCCGGCGATCGACGTGGTCGGCATGTACGTTGGCGGGGGCGTTAATTATCTTTTTATGACCACCGGCCGGGTGCAGGGAACGACCGGGGGCGAAGTGTATATCGGGTTGGACAGCCAGTCCGGAAGAAATGAGTCTATTTACGTTGAACTTGGCTACAGCGCCATCCGCACCGGCTTCAGTCCGACCTACAAAGGCCTGAACGTGATGATCGGGGTAAGGTCGAAGGCCTGATGGTGGAATATCGCCCGGCGGACCGGGACTGGTCGGAAAAGGAGTACCGGGAATATTTTTCCTTCAATCCTGCCCTTGCGACCATGGACCGGAACGCGGTCTATTACGGCGAGCTGATCACGCTTTTCAATCCCAACATCCCCAGGCACACGATCGAGATCATTCCCGCTCATTCCGACGAAAAGCCGAAGGAGAAAACGGCCGCCGAGCTCAAGGAGATCAAAAAGCTTCTCGCTCCCGATTCCACGCTGATGGCAAACCCGTTCCTGATAAAGAAGGTCGAACCGCCTCAGGAATAAAATCCAAATTCCAAGCTCCGAATCTCAAATAATACCAAAGTTCCAATCTCAAAATGATTAAATATTTGATATTATGAATTTTGGGATTGTTTGGAGCTTGGTGTTTGGGATTTAGGAATTAAACAAGGTACTGGTCGATCGTGCTGTCTTTTACGACCTTGATCGCGTGCTTGACCGGCTTGGCGTTGACCGTCTCGAACAGCGCCACGTTCACGTCGAACAGTTTATTGATGCTCACGATCATGTTCAGGTTTATGTCGGGCATGACCTGCGAGGTAAAGATGTCCTGGCGGGAGGGGATAGGGAGCCCGCGGTCGGGGTGGGAGTGGTAGAACCCGATCACCCGGATCTTGTTCTTAGCGAAGTATTCGTAGACCGACGCCGACATGTACGATGCAACCTCGAATTTTTCCTTGCCCTCGAACCCGGTAAAGTTGTTGAGCGGGAATATCCCCAATATCACGTTTTCCCTTCCGCCCAGAAATCCGCCGGCTTCATATGGAAGGTAATCCAGGCAGTGTTGGACGATGGTGTTGAAGTGCTTAAGGGTTATGACGTACATCGATCATTAGTTTAGCAAATCCCGCTAGTTTTTGCTATAATTATCAACATAATAAGGAAGGGAAGATCAATGTCTAAAAAATATAACGTTTGCGTCCTTGGTGCCACCGGAATGGTGGGGAAAGAAATGATGCGGGTCCTCGAAGAGAGGAATTTCCCGATTAATAAATTCTTGCCGCTCGCGTCCGAGCGCACCGCCGGGACCAAAGTAACTTTCCAGGGCAAAGAATATACTGTTGAACTCGCTGAACCGAAATCGTTCGAAGGTATCGAGATCGGCCTGTTTTCCGCCGGCGCCAAACCGTCCGCCGCGCTAGCCCCGGAAGCGGTCAAAAGAGGCTGTGTCGTGATCGATAATACTTCGCATTTCCGCATGGACCCGAACGTTCCGCTGATCGTGCCGGAAGTGAACGGCCACGCCATCAAAAACCATAAAGGGATAATCGCCAACCCCAACTGCTCGACCGCGCAAATGGTCCTGGCGCTGAAACCGATCTATGACGCGGTGGGGATCGAAAGGATCGTGGTCTCAACTTATCAATCGGTTTCGGGCTGGGGGAAAGAGGCAGTGGGGGAATTATTGAACCAAAGCCGGGCCTTACTTGCCGACCCGAACGCCAAAGTAGAAGTAAAATGCATTTTTAAAAGGATCGCTTTTAATGTGGTGCCGCAGATCGACCAGTTCACGGATAACGGATATACTAAAGAAGAGATGAAAATGGTAAATGAGACGCAAAAGATCTTTGAGGACGATACGATCAAAGTGTCCGCGACCACGGTCCGCGTGCCGGTCATTATCGGCCATTCGGAATCGGTCAATATTAAAACCAAAAAGAAGATCTCCGCATCCGAAGCCCGCAGATTAATGGGAAGCTTTGCGGATGTTAAAGTGATGGACGATCCGGGAAAAGGGATCTATCCGACCCCGATCGATTGCGTCGGGAAGAACGAAACCCTGGTCGGCAGGGTGAGGGAAGACATTTCCCAGGAAAACGGTTTGGATATGTGGATCGTATCGGACAATTTACGCCGCGGTGCCGCGCTTAACGCGGTACTGATCGCGGAGCGGATGATCGCGGACGGTCTGATCTGACCGTTTACTCGAACTGTACCGGCAGGTTAAGGTCCTTTTTTAACTTGAGGTTGAACTCGATGCTCTTCTGCTGGGCGTAATCCGGCTGGATATAATGCGCCGGCGACTGGTTGAACGCGTTGATGAAGAACCCGACCACCATGACCAGCGCGGAAGAGGCGACGAAAGATTGGCTCGCGGAAAGTCCCGCTCCCCCGATCATCCCCACCAGCCCCACGCCGATCGTAATATCACCCAGCATCCTCATCCCGGCTTTCTGGTTCTCGATCTTGGTGATCCGGTTCAGGTATCCTTGGTCTCCGATCAGGTCCAAAAACTCAAAATCCGAAAGCTCCCTGATCGCGCCGCGGTAGATATACCATTCGGTCAGTTCTTTGGTTTCCGCCTGCGACAGGGAGGATTTGGAAATATCCGTGTTGCTGTAGGAATAGTTCTGGTTATAATACGATGAAGAGTCGATGCTGACGTTGCTGTAATTTCTGACCTCGTCCACGGTCCTTTTTTTTGCCTCAAGCGAGAGCTTGCTGTTGCGGTAATAAAGCTGGTTTACATATGCCTGGTCCTGTGCCGGGTCGGCGAGAGCCATGACCGGGGCAATAACTGAAAAAATCAAGGCAATGGCCAGTGCTCGTTTCATCATGCCGATTATTATATCATAGTGTGTGATAAAATTTAACCTGATGGCAATAAAATGGGTTGAAGTGAAATATTCCGGCAGGGTTCAGGGGGTCGGTTTCAGGTTCACGGCGGAAAGGCTTGCCCGACAGCGCGGCCTGGCCGGGTATGTAAGGAACCTTTATGACGGCGGGGTAGAGGTAGTAGCGGAGGGGGAAGAAGAATCGCTTAAAGTGTTCCTGAGCGACTTGGATTCGGAAATGGGGCGTTATATTGATGATCGGATCATTGAGTGGGACGAGCCGAAAGGTGACTTTTCTATTTTTGAAATTAAATCTGATTGAATTTTCCCGGAATGAAGAGTAAAATTATTAAAATTGTGATGTATTACAGGGGGATTGAAGAATGAAAAAGATCGTACTCTTGGCTATCCTGGCATTTATTTTTACCGGTATCTCTTTTGCCGCGGATGTTCAGGTTAAATTGGATACAAACAATGGGACCACTGGACTTACCGTTTTGAATTCCTTAAACTCGAACGTCGCCACCATTGATTCGTCCGGCAATGTCAATATAATCAGCGGCAGCAGGTATAAGATCAACGGCTCCACCCTTGATGCTACCGCGGTCAGCTACACGAACCCGACCTATCCAACCGTCGGCTCCGCCCTGGACTATCTGCTCTATGTCAGCCCTGGGATCACTTCGTTCACCAATACTGTAAACCAGGTCGAGATCGGCACCACCGTAACCTCCACCACGCTTAACTGGACCTTAAATAAGACCATGACCAGCTTGTCCCTTAATAATGGCATCGGCA
>CAIYXV010000038.1 GCA_903930225.1 uncultured bacterium
AGAGTGTATATGCTTAAACAGCAAAAGCTTCTTAATTAGTAAGCCACAAACTTAGCTAAACATTCCCTCCTCCCAAAAATTCTGCTATAATCAACCTCCCATGGACCACAAATATATTTTAAAAACTTCATTCCCTGTCGCCAGCCCGGCGAACTTTAGGATCGATTATAAAAACGATCTGACTGACGAACAATTGCCCATTGTTACCGCTGGGGCAGGGCCGATGCTCGTGATCGCGGGAGCGGGATCGGGCAAGACACGCACAGTGACCTATCGCGTGGCATACTTGTGCGAATCTGGCGTGCCGCTCGAAAGCATTTTGCTCCTCACGTTTACCAACAAAGCTTCCCGCGAAATGTTGACGCGCGTCGAAGATCTATTAAAAAGAAAGGTTCACGGGCTGTGGGCCGGAACATTTCACCACGTTGGCAATCTGATATTAAGGAAATATGCAAAAAAGCTTGGCTATAACAAAAATTTTACCATTCTCGACCGCACCGACTCCAAAGACCTGCTCGATCGATCCGTAAAAGAAGCCGGTATCAATACCAAAGAACGGAAATTCCCCAAAGGCGACGTTCTCCAAGACGTCTACAGCTATATGTCCAACTCAATGAAAACTCTCCCGCAAGTGATCGAACAAAAATTCCCGCACCTGGTCGAACTGCAGAACGAGATCGACTTAACGCTTAAGGCCTACGAGCGCACCAAGCTGTCGCAGAATTTAATGGACTTTGACGACCTGCTGACCAACTGGCTAAAGCTCCTCCTCGAACACGAAGACGTTCGAAAAGAGCTCGCCCTCCGGTTTAGCCATATCCTCGTAGATGAGTACCAGGATACCAACCTCGTCCAGGCGCAGGTGATCGACCTGCTCGCCGCCGAACACAAAAATCTGATGGTCGTCGGCGATGACAGCCAGTCCATCTACTCTTTCCGCGCGGCCGAGTTCCGCAACATTATCGATTTTCCCAAACGCTACACCGGCTGTCAGGTATTCAAGATTGAAACAAATCATCGCTCAACCCCCGAGATCTTAAACTTCGCGAACGATTCCATCAAGAACGCGACCGAACGGTTCGAAAAAAATCTAAAACCGGTGCGCAAACCGGGAGTTGCCCCCGCCGTGGTCTCGTTCCGCGATGTTTTTAAGCAGGCGGCGTTCGTGTCGCAGAGAATACTCGAACTTTTAGACGAAGGCGCCAAGCTTTCGGATATCGCCGTACTTTACCGCTCGCATTACCACTGCCTCGAGCTCCAGATGGAGCTTACAAGGCGTGGAATAACGTACGAGATCCGCTCCGGCCTCAGACTGTGGGAAGAAGCGCATATAAAAGATGTAATGTCTTACCTAAAAGTATTCCAAAACCCGCACGATGGGCTCGCCTGGCTCAGGATATTTAAGCTTATGCCGAACATCGGGCAAAAAACCGCCGAAAAGATCTGGTATAAGATACAAAAGTCGCCCGAACCGCTTGAGACTATAAAACAAAAAGAACTGCTCGAAGAACTTCCCAAACCCAGCCAGGAAGCGTTCGCGAAATTCCAAAGCCTGATCGCGGGACTTGAAAAAATGACCGAATCCCCGTCCTCAATGTTGCGTGCCGTGGTCGATTCGGGCTATGGCGACTTTCTCCGCATGAACTACGCCAACTACAGCATGAGGCTTGAGGAACTGCAGGAGCTGGGGAACTACGCGCTCGAATACCAGAGCCTGGAAAAATTCCTCTCCGCGCTCGCGCTCGCCGGCGGCACCGCCGCGGAAGAGATCGTAAGCCCAGGATCAGGCGGAGAAAAAGAATCGGTGATCCTAACCACTGTTCACCAGGCCAAAGGGCTGGAGTGGAAGATCGTATTCATCATCTGGCTGGCCGAAGGCCGGTTCCCGTCTTATCTTTCTTTCGGGAGCGAAAAAGAGATCGAGGAAGAGCGGCGGCTTTTTTACGTCGCCGTTACCCGGAGCAAAGATCAACTTTACCTATTGTACCCGGTGACGTATAATTCCAGGGAAGGCACGATCGTGCTCAAGGCCTCCCGGTTCATCAAGGAGATATCAGAGCACCGATACGAAAAATGGCTGGTAGAAGAAGAGGCGGAAGAAGACGAGTGGGCTGCTTGTTAGCGATCGAAAAGGGAGGAAGCAAATGAGATATGTGATCTGGGGGCCGCTAGCCGGTCTGGTTATCGCCTCTTTTCTGTTCACCTTCGGAGCTTTCGGAGTGAACGTCAATCTGGCGCTGATCGTTGCGGTGGTGCTGATGGTTTTGGGATTGCTAATCGGCTGGTTTGTAGACAATAAGGCCGCTTCATAATATAACCCATGGGTTTTTCTCTTGGAATAGTCGGCTTGCCGAATGTCGGCAAGTCAACGCTTTTTAACGCTCTTTCTAAAGCATCGGCCAACGTATCCAATTACCCATTCTGCACCATCGACCCCAATGTCGGCGTGGTAGAGGTCCCCGATGAGCGGCTGACCGAGATCCGTCGGATCATTGGCTCGCAAAAAGCGGTCCCTACGGTGATCGAATTCAAGGATATCGCCGGATTGGTAAAGGGCGCGCACAAGGGAGAAGGGCTGGGGAACCAGTTCTTGTCCCACATCCGGGAAGTGGACGCGATCGCGCATGTGGTCCGGTGTTTTGCCGCCCAGGATATTGTCCACGTCGAGGGCGAAGTCGACCCGAAGCGGGACATCGAGCTGATCGAAGCCGAACTGATCTTGGCCGATTTGGCCGTTATTGACAAAAAGTTCGAGCCGGTAAAAAAAGCGATCAAGACCGGCGACAAGAACATCTTAAAATATCTTCACCTGCTTGAAAAATTCAAAGAAGCGCTCGACCAGGGAAAACCGGCCCGAAGCGTATACTCATCCCTGATCGAGGAAGATAAAAAACTGCTCGCCGATCTGCCGCTTTTGACCCTAAAACCGGTGCTTTACGTGGCCAATGTGGACGAATCCGGAAATCCGGACAAAGTGGAGATAATTAGGGGTATCGCGGAACACGAGGGGGCAAAAGTCGTGCCCATTTGCGCCAAGCTCGAGACCGAGATCAACGAACTCCCCGAAGAAGACGCTAAAGCGTATTTAAAAGAACTGGGAATTGAGGAAACGGCGCTTAAAAGACTGATACGGTCGGGCTACGAATTGCTTGCTCTTATCACTTTTTTTACCGCCAATCAGAAGGAATCAAGGGCCTGGACGGTAAGGGCGGGCGCAAGGGCGCCCGAAGCGGCCGGGAAGGTGCATACCGACATGGAGCGGGGGTTCATTGCCGCCGACGTGGTCCACTATACCGACCTGGTTGCGAGCGGCTCTTTCCAGACAGCGAGGGAAAAAGGGATGGTCCACACCGAAGGGAAGGGGTATGGGGTCCGGGACGCCGATCTGATCCTTATTAAGTTCAATATTTGAAAAATCCCCGCCGGTATGGTATAATCAACACTTGTTCTGAAGGAGAGATGTTAATGACCAATTATGATGCGATCATAGCCCTGGCTCCCAGCTTGAACGAAGAAAAAGTGGACGGGCTGCTATCCAAGTTCGGAAAAAAGATCAAGGATAACGGCGGAGAGGTCCAGAAAATAGAGAAATGGGGGATGAAGCGGCTAAATTATGAATTCAAGAGCCATAAGGGGCTCAAAGACGGCTTCTATGTCCTTATGGTATTTTCCGGCGCGGGGAAAACGGTCTCTGCCCTGCGCGACAGCCTGCGGCTTTCGGAAGAAGTGATCCGACAGATGATAACCCGCGCCCCGGAAGAAGTCGCGGTCGGCGCGGAAGAAGCGGTGGTCTTTCCGGATATTTCCGTGGAGCAGCCCAGTGGCAAGCCTTAACCGGATCGTACTGGTAGGCAAACTGCTGGCCGACCCGGAAACCAGGCTTTCAGTCGACGGCGTTTCGATCACCAAATTCAAGATGACGGTCAGCAATTTCCCGGGCGTGGACCAGAGCGTAAGCTGGATCGAGGTCATTACCTGGCAGAGACTGGCCGAGGTTTGCGGACAGTACCTTAAAAAAGGCAAACTGGTACTGGTCGAAGGCCGCCTGCAGATGAGATCGTTCGAAGACCAGGGCGGAACCAGGAAATGGGTCAACGAAGTAGTGGCGAGCAATATGCAGATGCTGGATGGGGCCCCGGGCGGAGGGGTGGCGAAGGGCGAGGAGAACGTTCCCGCTTTTGCCGGCGCGGCAGAAGAAAAAGCCGAGAATGCCTCCGGATTTGAGGAAGTGGAAGAGCTTCCCGAGGATGACCTGCCTTTTTAAATGTATAACAAAGTTTTTATAATCGGAAATTTGACCCGGGATCCCGAACTTCGCTACACGACGTCCGGCATACCGGTGGCCAGGTTCACGGTCGCGGTGAACCGCCCCAAGAAAAAGGACTCTGGCGAAAAGGGAGAGGTTGATTTTATTCCGGTGGTGGCATGGCGGAGGCTGGCGGAAGTGTGCGGGGAATACCTAAAAAAAGGCAACCCGGTGGCGATCGAAGGCAAGCTTAGCATCCGGGCCTACCAGGCCAAGACCGGAGAAAAGAAGACCTCGGTCGAGGTGGTGGCGGACGGGATGCAGATGCTGGGCCGGAAGCCCGGCGGGGCGGATACGCGCCCGGCGGCAATGGCGGAAGAAGTTTTGAATGATCCCGGGGCCGGCCAGGGCAGTGAAGAAGCCCCATTTTAAGGAGAGCATGAACAATGGATAGAGATAGAGACAGAGATAGGGATAGAGGCGCGAAATCGAACAAGCCGATGAAGAGGCGAAGGAAAAAGGTCTGCGTATTTTGCGAAAGCAAAGGATCGCTTGATTACAAGGACGTGAATTTTGTGAAGAAGTTCCTTTCGGACCGCGCGAAGATCCTTCCCCGCCGGTCATCCGGCTGCTGCGCCCTGCACCAGAGAATGGTGGCCCGGGCGATAAAAAGAACAAGGGAAACGGGACTGATCCCGTATTCGGTGGACTAAAGTGAAAGTGATATTGCTGGAAGAAGACCGGGTAGTTAAAGTCGCGGACGGATATGCCAGGAATTTTCTCCTGCCCAAGAAGCAGGCGATCATCGCCACTCCCGCCGCCGTAAAGCAAATGGAAAAGCGCGCGGAAGCAAATAAGCATAAAAGAGAAGAGCTGAAAAATAAGATGCAAGCCCTGGCGGATAAGCTGGCCTCCCAGGAGGTCGTGATCGCGGCCGACGCGGGCGAAGAAGGCAAACTGTTCGGCACCATCACCAATTCGGACGTGGTCAAGGCGGTAAAAGATACTTTTGATGTCGAGCTCGACCGCCGGAAAGTGAACCTCAACGAGCGCATCAAGGCGATCGGAGAATATTTGGCTTCGGTCAAGCTGCATACGGAAGTTGTGGCGCGACTCAAGTTAAAAATCGTTAAAAAATGATATTTCCCGATCAGCCCGGTGTTTATCTTTTTAAGGATAAGTCGGGCCGGATCATTTACGTCGGGAAAGCCAAATCACTGCGGGACCGCGTCTCCTCTTACTTTCAGAAGCCGCTTAATTCGCCCAAAACCGTTGAGCTGGTTAACGTTTACCGAAAAATAGATTACATCGTAACCCCCACCGAGCTGGAAGCGCTGCTGCTCGAGAGAAAACTGATAGATAAATACCAGCCCCGGTTCAATATTGTGTGGAAGGACGACAAGCAGTATCCGTACCTGAAGCTGACCACAAACGAAGAATGGCCGCGGCTTATACTCACCCGGAAAAAAGAGAAGGACGGCGCGCTTTATTTTGGGCCGTACGAATCAAAGAGCGTGCGGGACACGATCCGGCTGATCAAGCGACTGTTCCCGATCCGCTGGTGCAAGGAAAGCCCGCTCAAGTCACGGCAGCAGCCCTGCCTGCAGTATCATCTTAAAAGGTGCTGGGCCCCGTGCATCGGCGGCATCAACCGCGAGGAATATTTGAATTTCTGCAATGCGATCATCCAAGTGCTCGAAGGCGACCTGTCCGCGGCGATCAAGCTTTTACAAGATGAGATGGAGATTGCGGCGGGGCAGAAGCGGTTCGAACAGGCGGGCAAATTAAGGGACCGGATCAGGAATTTGAGCCGGATGCTTCAAAAAAAGCCGGGCTGGGTCCCGCGGGCTAAAGAAAAAGAGGGGGACACCAGCGTCTGGGAGCTAAAGAATGCCTTAAACCTCAAACGAAAGCCGAGAAGGATCGAAGCATTCGACGTTTCAAATATTTCCGGGGAAGATGTAGTAGCTTCGATGGTCACGTTTACGGACGGGGAGCCGTTAAAAAGCGATTACCGCAAGTTCAGGATACAGGGGATCGAAGGCCAAAACGACGTCGCTTCGATCAATCAGGCGGTCTACCGGAGATACGCCGGCTCACTTAGCAAAAAAATGCAGAAGCCCGACCTGGTAATGGTGGACGGCGGGATCACCCAGGTGCGGGCGGCCGAAAAAGCGCTGAAAGACGCGCGGCTTAAACTGCCGGTGATCGGCCTGGCAAAAAAGAATGAGCAGATCTTTAGGCCTGACCGCAACGTTCCGATCGCGCTCCCCCAGGACTCTCCGGCGCTCAAGCTTTTAATGCGGATCAGGGACGAAGCGCACCGCTTCGCCATCACCTTCCAGCGGGCGTCGCGCCGCCTTGTAAAATAGCGTTTTATATGATAAAATCAGCGAGATGAAAAGGATTCTTTCACTTGTAATCCTGCTTCTTTTATTTTCCATTTCCAAATCCGAAGTCCTGGACGAACAGCAAAGGCTGCAACAGATCCAGGACCAGCTCGCAGCCCAAAAAATGAAGCTGCATGAGACCAGGCTAAAAGAACAGGAATCGCTTTCCAAGCTCGTGCTGATCAAGACCGAACTTGGAAAGACCACCCGCGACCTGACCCGGGCCAAGACCAAGATCGTGGAGAACGTGGGCCAGATAAACGATCTCGCCTCCCAAATCGACGCCGCCCGGGAAACCCTTAAGCAAAAATCAAACAAGCTTAATAAAAGAGTAAGGGAAATATACAAGAGCAGCGCCGTGAATTACCTCGACCTGCTTTTTTCAACCCACAGCATGGCCGATTTTATAAACCGCGCCTACTTTTTCGGCAAAATAATCGAGGGCGACGCGAAACTGATCTCGGATGTGAGCGATGAGTACCATCTTTTTAAGAACAAGAAAGAAAAACTGGTCGCGGTCACCGAACAGGTAAAAGACCTGGCAAAGGAGATCGGGCAAAAGCGCAGCGAGATCGCCCAAAAAGCGGAGGAAGAAAAAGGGGTCTGGTCGGACCTGAAGGACCGCCGCGAGGATTATGAAAAAAAGGTGGCGGAGCTGGAGAAAAGCTCCGAACAGCTGACCCGGATCATCCAGGAGAAAATGGCGGAGAGGAAGCGGGCCGGCGTTTCGGCGCACGGCAGCGGAGCTTTGGACTGGCCGCTGCGCGGCCGTATCACCTCGCCGTTCGGTTACCGGAGAGATCCTTTCTGGAGAGGCCGTCATATGCATACCGGCATCGACATTGCCAATTCTTACGGGGAAATAATCCGCGCGGCGGACGGCGGGGAAGTGATCTTTTCGGGCTGGTGGGACGGGTACGGGAAAGCGGTGGTCATAGACCACGGCCGGAACATTTCGACCGTGTACGGACATATGTCGCGCATTTATGTCGAGAACGGCAACAAGGTGAGTAAAGGGCAGATCATCGGCCTGGTGGGGAGCACCGGTTATTCGACCGGGCCGCACCTGCATTTTGAGGTGCGCGTCAACGGCAAGCCGACCAATCCGATGAAATATTTACCCTGATTAAGTGTATAATGTCTTAAGGAGGACATAATCGAATGAAAGCATATAAAAGAATAATCGTCGGCGTTTTAATGGTCACCTCGCTTTTCTCGATCGGCTTTATCGTGGGAAAAGGGCGGGCGGAAGAATCGCTGGAAAAGAAACTGGAGGTCTACCTTCAGGTCTTAACTCTGGTCAAGAACCAATATGTCGAAAAGAACCTGGACGACACCAAACTGGTATACGGCTCGATCAAGGGACTGCTGGGAGCGCTGAACGATCCCTATACCCGGTTCATGGAGCCAAAAGCTTATAAAGAAATGCGCATCCGCCTCCGCGGCTCCTACTCGGGCATCGGCATCTACATCGGCATGAAAGACGACCATTTGACCGTGATCTCCCCGATCCCCGACACCCCGGCCGACAAAGCGGGATTAAAAGCCAGGGACAAGATCGTTATGATCGACGACAAGCCGACCAAAGACATGGCGCTGGACGAGGCGGTCTCTATGATCCGCGGTCCGCAGGGCACCGCCGTGAAGCTGGGGATCCTGCGCGGGAATGCAAAAGAACCCACCGATTACGTCATAAAAAGAAAGAATATTGACATCAAGAGCACGTCATTCAAGATGCTTAACGACAAGGTCGCCTACATCAAACTGAATACTTTCGAAAAACAGGACGCCCCCCAGGAATTCCAGAAGGCGATCATGAGCGCGCGCGACAAGAACGCCGAGGGCCTGGTCGTGGACCTGCGCGGCAACGGCGGCGGCCTGCTGGATAACGCTATTCAGATCGGGAGCATGTTCATAAAAGAAGGGGTGATCGTCCAGACCGTGGACCGGGACGGCATGAAAGACATAAAGTATTCTACCGGCCAGGTGCTGTGGTGGAAACCGGTGGTAGTGCTGATCGATGGAGCGTCCGCTTCGGCTTCGGAAATTTTAGCCGGCGCGCTCAAGGACGACAAGATCGCCCCAATCGTCGGGTCGCGGTCGTTCGGCAAGGCATCGGTGCAGAGCGTAAGAGTTTTACAAGATGATTCCTGCGTACTCCTGACCATCGCGAAATATCTGACCCCGAGCGGCGCGGACATCAGCAAGAAAGGGATCCAGCCCGACTACGTGATCGATGTGCCGACCAAGGAAGCGGAGATCGAGGAATACGACAAAGCGGGCCGCGACACCCAGCTTGAAAAGGCGATCCAGGTGGTAGAAGAGAAAATGCGGGGGATTTGATGGTCTCGCTCGACGATCAGGAATATATAAAGAGAATAGACAGAAACGACATGTTGGGCGTTGTTTCCAGCATGCCGCAGATGCTGAAAGAAGCGTTGCTGGTGTCGGGGTCTAACCCGGTCAAGAGCCAGAAAGACGCGGACAACATCGTGGTCGCGGGGATGGGCGGCTCGGCGGCGGCGGGAGACCTGCTCGCGGACCTTTTACGGGACGAACTTCCGGTCCCGCTGCTTATAAACCGGAACTATTCCTTCCCGTGCTTCGTTAAAAGCAATACGCTGATCTTTATCTCCAGCTATTCGGGCGATACCGAAGAGACTCTTTCCTGCCTCAAGGAAGCTGAAAAAGCGCAGGCCCGGATCATTTGCGTGGCCTCGGACGGAAAGGTCAAGGAACTGGCGGAAGAGAAAAAGTTCCCGCTTTTTGAGATGAAGCAAGGGCTCCCGCCGCGCGCCGCGCTTCCTTATTCGTTCGTTCCGATCGTGAGCTTCCTCGAGAAGGCGGGATTGATAAATGGTTTTATCCCGCAAATAACGGAAACCGCGGACCTGCTGGAACAGTTAAAGCAAAATTACAGTCCGGAAGTGCCGGAACGCCAGAACCCGGTAAAACAGATGGCCAAGAAAATTTGGGGGACGGTCCCGGTGATCTTCGTTTCCACTGGAACCACGGAGGCGGTGGGGCGAAGGCTCAAGAACCAGCTGAATGAAAATTCTAAAATGAACGCGCATCTTAGCGTTTTTCCGGAGCTTAACCACAATGAGCTGGTAAGCCTCTCCGCGCTTAAGCGCGGAGAACATACCTTCTCCTCCATTTTTTTAAAAGATGAAGAAGACCACGCCCGGGTCAGCAAGCGGATCGAGATCACCCGCTCGATGCTGGGGGCGAAGATGGGAGGAGCGCTCGACATCCCGTTTACCGGAAAGTCCAGGATGAGCCGGATGTTCTCGCAGATATTTTTTATCGACTTGCTAAGCGTTTATCTGGCGATCCTCCAGGGGATCGACCCGACCCCGGTAGAAGCGATCACGAAGTTCAAAAAGGAAATGCAAAGATGAAAGCAGTAATCATCGCGGGCGGTCTGGGGACCCGTCTGAGGCCGCTGACCTATAACACGCCCAAGCCGATCGTTCCCGTGGTAAACCGCCCGTTCATCGTGCACCAGATCGAACTGCTCAAACAGCACGGGATCGATGAAGTGATCCTGAACCTTCACTATTTATCCGACAGCATCAAGGAGATCCTGGATGACGGCGCGGAATGGGGAATGAAGATCCGCTATTCGATCGAGGAGAAACCCCTGGGCACGGCGGGCGCGGTCAAGAACGCGGAAGAATATTTTAAGGACGAAGAGCTGATCGTGGTGTTCAACGGCGACATTTTGACCGACGCCAACATTACCGAAATAATCAAACTGCATAAGGCCAAAAAAGCCAGCGCGACCTTGACCCTGACGCCGGTGGAAGATCCCACATCATACGGACTGGTGCTGTGCGACGAAGCCGGGAGAGTGAATCAATTTTTGGAAAAACCGAGCTGGGAGCGGGTAGAGGGAATGACCAGAAAGAACATCAATGCCGGCATTTATATTCTTGACCCGAAAATATTCAGAGAATTGCCGAAGAACAAGCCGGTCATGTTCGAACATAATGTGTTCCCTGACCTGTTGAACAGCGGCCAGCCGGTCTACGGCTTTGAAACCGACGCTTACTGGATCGATATCGGGAATCCGGAAAAATATCGGGCGGCCCACCAGGCGGTTTTACGGGGAGATGTGACATTGGTGAGAGTTTTTGGCCGGAGGGAAAAAGGCGGGATCTGGATAGATGAGAAGTCCGAGATCGATCAGACCGCCAAGATCTACGGGCCATCGGTGATCGGCAACCACGTGAAGATTGGTCCGGCGACAATGATCCGGGAATACTCGGTGATCGGCAACGACATCGAGATCGGCAGCAACACCGTAATCGAGAATTCGATAATCTGGAACGGCTGCCGGATTGGCTCCAATGTGAAGCTTAGCGGATGCATCTTGGGATTTAACTGCCGGATAGAGGACGGGGTTTCGGTGCTTAAAGGCGGAGTGATCGCGGACCGCACGGTCTTAAGCCGGGGGACGGTCTTCAATGCTTAAGATCATAAAAAAGCAGGAGATTGACCGGTATTTAAAATTGGCGGAGAAAAAGCGCGGACCCTATGGCGACCCCAAAATATTAAAACAGGTTGAGTTTATCATCAATTCGGTCAGGGATAACGGCGACCGCGCGCTTCGGGACTTTACGAAAGAATTCGACAAGGTAGAAGTAAAGAACCTTAAATTATCAAAAACGGAGATCGATTCGGCGGCAAAGAAGGCGGGGAAAGATTTCCTGGCCGCACTGCGGGAAGCGATCGGGAATATAAGAGCTTTTCACGAGGAGCAAAAACCGGAGGAATGGTTCGAACCGCTGGCGGATGACGCGGTTTTTGGCATGCGCACCATCCCGATCGAAAGGGTGGGAGTGTATGTCCCCGGCGGCCGGGCGACTTATCCCTCCACCGTTCTAATGAACGTGATCCCGGCGCAGATAGCGGGCGTAAAAGAGATAGCGCTTATCTCTCCGCCGAAGATCAGCCCTTATATTGTCGCGGCGGCGGCGGAACTGGGAATAGACGAGATCTATCAGGCGGGAGGGGCGCAGGCGATTGCCGCGCTCGCTTACGGCACCGAGACGGTCCAGAAAGTGGATAAGATCGTCGGGCCGGGCAATATTTATGTGGCGCTCGCTAAGAAAGCGGTTTTCGGCTCTGTTGGGATCGATTCGATCGCCGGCCCGTCGGATGTCTTGATCATCGCGGATGAGGAGTCGGACCCCGGTTTTATCGCGGCCGATCTTCTGGCGCAGGCGGAGCACGATCCGGACGCGGCCGCGATTTTGATCACGGATTCACCGGAACTGGCTGAAAAAGTGAACGAACAGATAAGCCGCCAGATCAAAAAATTAAAACGGCAGGAAATAATAATCGATTCCCTGAAAAGTAACGGGCGGATCCTGCTGGTCGATTCGCTAAAGACCGCAGTTGAGATCGCGAACCGGATCGCGCCGGAACATCTTGAGCTGTTCTCGTCTCCGCAAAAGATGCTCTCCGAGGTAAAGAACGCGGGCGCGGTATTAATGGGCCCTTATTCGCCGGTAGCGGCGGGAGACTACATCGCCGGGCCCAACCACGTTTTGCCGACCGGAGGGACCGCCAGATTTTCATCTCCGCTGACGGTCTATGATTTTGTAAAAAGGCAGAGCATTCTCGGTTATACCAAACCGGCATTGATGAAAGTAAGAAAGTCGGCGGAACTGCTTGCCAATCTCGAGGGCCTGGACGCGCACGCGCGGTCTATCTCGATCCGATTCTCCTGATCAATTCTTGCGGATTATCTGTCAGTGCCGCTTCCGCTTCGACATCGGTCATTCCCAATTCTTTGACCATGGAAAGCGCCTGGTCGTAAGTCAAAAGATCGGCCTCGCTGTGGGAATCGGTGTTCACCAGCAGTTTTGCGCCAGTCCGGCGGGCCAGTTCAAGCACGTGGAGATTGCCTTCCCGATGGCCCTTCCTGGCCGAGATCTCAAGAAAGATCCCGTTGCGGGCGGCAAGAGTAGCGTCTTTTTCGGTAAGCGTATTGCCGGGATGCGCCAGGATATCGACCAAGCCTTTTTGCCCGACCGCAACGCTGTCGGTCCCCGGGTATACCGATTCGATTGGCGATTCTCCGTGCACCACGATCACTTTCGCTCCCAGTTTCCGGGCCTTCTTGCAGTATTCGGCGATATATTCGGGTTTGATATAGCTTATCTCAACTCCGGGGAAGAACATGATCGGCAGTTTGCCTTTCATCTTTTTTTCAAACCGGACCAGCGAGCGGATCACATCCTCGATATTTGAGGCGTCGACATGGTCGGTGATGGCCAGCGCCGCATGGCCGCGGACCTCGGCTTCCCGAATGAGTGCGGCGGGCAGGAGCGCGCCGTCGGAAAATATTGAGTGCGTGTGAAAATCATATCGGTTCATACTGCGCCTATAATATCACCGAGCAGTGTGGCGGAGCAAGCATCACGCCAGGACACGTCTTTAAATCTTCTAAACCAGGTCATCTGGCGCCGGGCAAAGTTGCGGGTGCGTTTTTTAAGCTCTTCGATCATTTCATCTTTGGTATATTTATTTTCCAGGTAATCAATGACCTCTTTATAACCCAGCGCCTGCATTGAGATAAGTTCTCTTCCGTATCCCTTTCCCCTTAGCCCGTTCACCTCATCTATCAGTCCCTTATCCATCATCTCGTCCACGCGCTTATTGATCCGTTCATAAAGCTGGTCGCGGGGGAGATTGAGGCCGATCAATAGATAGGAACCAGCGGCTAAACGCCGCGGTTCCTCCTCAATGGAGCCGAGACGTTTAGTCTCAGGCTCCATTCTTAATTTCTGCAGCTGAGAGATCGGTTTCCCGGTCAGGGTATAAACTTCGAGCGCGCGGATGATCCTTTTTTTATCATTCGGGTGGATCTTAGCCGCGGCTTCGAGGTCAACCGCTGCCAGGCGCGAATGAAGGTACACCAGCGGTTCCTTTTCCAGTTTTGCCCTTAGTTCTTTGTCAGCCGGAGTGATCGGGAATGAAAATCCTTCGATCAATGACCATAGATACAACCCTGTCCCGCCAACAATGATCGGAGTTTTTCCTTCGTTAGCCAGTTTGCCGGTGAGCCCGTTAGCCCGTTCAATAAAATCAGATACCGTCCATTCCTCGTCCGGGTCACGAACGTCGATCAAGTGATGCGCTATCCCCTGTCTTTCTTCGATTGTGGGCTTGGCGGTGCCGATATCCATGCCGCGGTATACCTGCATGGAGTCGGCGGAAATGATCTCGCCGTTCATCTTTTTAGCCAGTTCGACGGCCAGGGCGGATTTCCCCGTGGCGGTGGGGCCGAGGATGATTATAGGTTTAATCTCTTTGTTCACGGAGCATTATTAAGCGCAGAAGATTGAGCACGGCCATGGTGGCGGCGGCGATATAGGTCATGGCCGCGGCGTTTAAAACGGCCTTGGCCATCGGGATCTCTTCCGGCGCAAGGTATCCGCCGCTCGATAATATCTTTATCGCGCGGCCGCTGGCGTCCAGTTCGACCGGCAGGGTGATGGCCTGGAAAGCCACCGCGAATGAAAACACCACGATCCCGATGTCCATAAGCATCGGGAACGAGAAGATAATGCCTATAAAGAAAAGCGGGATCGCCAGCTGCGAGCCGATATTCGCGACTGGTACCAGTCCGTTGCGCAGAGCGAGCGGGGCGTAAGCTTTGGCGTCCTGAATGGCATGTCCGGCTTCGTGCGCGGCAACCCCGATCGCCGCGACCGAGGAGCTGTTATAGACCGATTCCGAAAGATGCAGGGTCTTGTCGCGCGGGTCGTAATGGTCGGTAAGATTGCCGGCCACCTGATTGACCGGAACGGTGGTCAATCCGGCGGAATCAAGGAGGGCCCTTCCCACCTGCGCCGCGGTCATGCCGGAACTCGACCGGATCTGCGAATAGCGGGCAAAGGTGGATTTGACCTTGTACTGGGCGTATAGGGTAAGGATCAGGGCCGGGATCAGCAGCAAGAATGTATTGTCGTAGTAAAACATTTATTTATATTATAACATTTATGAGGCGGTGGTTAAACGCCGCGGAGCACCGTTTTCACGTACCGGTTGCAGGTTTTGGCCATTTGTTCGAGCTTTTCTTTGGTATAGGGGGCGACTTTTTCAAGCGCCGGATCGAGCGTATCGCGCGGGACGAACTGCTGCAGAACATATTTTTTCGCGCCTTTAATGGAGCGGGCGATCTCTTCGATATCTTTTTCATCAAGGAACGCGGGGCAGACCGTGGTCCGGAACTCATAATCAACGTCCGAATCATAGATCGCTTTGATGCTTTCCTTGACGCTTTCAAGGTCCATTGGGACCCCGGTGACTTTGGCGTATCTTTCGTCAAGCGGCGCCTTAAAATCCATGGCGATATAATCGACCAATTTTTGCGAGATGAGGTCTTTAAGCATTTTCGGGTCCGAACCGTTGGTATCAAGCTTGACCAGAAAACCGAGCGATTTGATGTGCCTTATATATTCCGGCAGGTCGGGCTGAAGGGTGGGCTCTCCGCCGGTGATGACGACCCCGTCGATGAACTTTTCCCTTTTAGTGATGAAGTCTTCGATGATCTGAGGGTCGATCGAGGGAAGGGATTCTATTTTTTTGATCAGCGAAGAATTACTGCAGAAGGGGCAGTTAAAGTTGCAGTTCGGCACAAAAATGACGGAGGTGATCTTGCCGTCCCAGTCAAGAAACGATGTTTCTATGAACCCTCGGATATCCAGAGCCTCGCCTCCTTGCCGGTGAGCCTCAATCTATTCGGATGTATTTTTTCTCGATCTCATGAAGGACCTTAAGGATGAAGATCGCCAGAATGCAGGTGATGATCGCGCCGAAATAAAATCCGCAGCCTAATGCCAGCCCGATCGCCGACGCGACCCAGATGGAAGCGGCGGTAGTGATGCCAATGATGGAGTTGCCCGCCTGAATGATGGCCCCGGCCCCGATAAAGCCGATGCCGGTGACCACATTGGAGGCGATCCTCCCTGCGTCAGACCCGGGATATTGGGTGGACATATAGATCGATACGAGCATAAGGAGAGCGGAACCCGAACATACCAGCATGTGCGTTCTTAAGCCGGCCGCCTTTTTTTCCCTTTCCCGGAGATATCCGATCAGGCCGCCGCAGATGCAGGCGAGGATCAGTTTTATGATAATATCCATTTCAGACATCGAAAACCACCTTTGCCTTAGTGTCTTTTAATTCCAGCCCGTTGTAGGTCGCGGCTTTGATGGGCCGGTGAAGCTCGTGCAGGTTGGCTTGTATCTTTTCCCCCAAAACCGTGGCCTTAAGCGATTTGTCGGTCAGGCTCTCGATCTTGAATTCCTTGAGCAGGACTTTTTTGCTGTCCTCCAGGAAGATCAGCTCATTTAACCAGTTAATAAAAAGCTCTTCCCGGTCCTCGGCTTTTACTTCGACCGTGAAAGAGTCGTTGGTCGAAACGTCACTAAGCTCGGCCATGAGGGAGAACATGCCGAACGCGGCGTTCTCGAAGGTCTCCCGGATGGTCTTGCCGTAAGCGATCATCCCCACGTCGGAAGGGTGCTCGATCATCTCAAATCGTTTGTCCATCATGTTACCTTGAACCCCCCGTGTTTTTTAAAGTGCTCCACCAGGCCCCCGTCTTCGAGCAGTATCTGCATGGTCTTGGGGAGCGGGGAGATCTTTACCTGTTGGTTTTTTGTTTTATTGGTGATCATCCCGTTATCCAGGTCGATCTCAAGGTCGTTGCCCTCATCGATGCTGTCGGTATCGCATTCGATCGCCAGCAGGCCGAGGTTGAAGCAGTTGCGGTAAAATATCCGGGCGAACGACCGGGCCAGGACCGCGGATACACCGGAATATTTGATGGCCATTGGCGCCTGTTCGCGCGACGAACCGCAGCCGAAATTGCGCCCGGCGACCAGAAAATCGCCTTTACTTACCCGGCTCGCGAATTCGGGATCGATGTCTTCCATTACATGCTTTGCCAGCTCATTGGGGTCCTGGATCTTGAACTTATAACGGCCGGAGATGATGTAGTCGGTGTTTATATCATCCCGCATCTTTTTGGGAACGCGCGCCTTGCCGGAAAGTTTCATATGTTGAATTATACAACAAAAGATGGAAAAACTGAACCGACCGGAAGAATTGAAATTAAGCCCCTGGAATAACGATATATATGTAGAAAGGCATGACCTTCAGATGATAACAAACAACACAAAGATAAACATAAGAGAAAGACTGG
>CAIYXV010000039.1 GCA_903930225.1 uncultured bacterium
CCTAATTTAAGGAAAAATATTATTGAATTATTGTTGGTTTTATGGTAAACTGAATGCAACGTGGTGAGTTCCTTTCAACAGGAGGAATGGCCCATGTTTTATAAGAATCCCAGACGGCGGTGGTTTGAAACAACCTTAATGGCTGTCGCAATAGGATTCTTTTTATTTTTTATTTCATCTTTTTCTTTTGCCGCTGATCTCGGTTATTTTCAGAACGGTTCGGTCAGCCCGACCTCCGGCAACACTTCCACAAAATATTCATTCAATGTAGAGCTAAAAGCGAATATTGCCGCTTATATTTACTTTGTTCAAGTATGGGTGGATGGTTCAAATTATTACTCCATGCAGAATATTGGAGGGGTTACCACTCCCGGTTCTACCTGGTATGGAGTAGACAACATTACTTTGCCACAGGGTAATCATACTTATTACTTCCGCGCTAAATTGATAGATATGAGCAACCAGAACAATTGGCAAATATTCACTTCTAGCCCGCAGTCCGGGCCGAATGTGAGCGCGCCGCCTCAACCCAAGGCGCAGTATCAGGTCAAGATCATAAATAACGATAACAGCAGCCTGTCGACCTATTTCAAGACCGATCAGGACAGCAGTTATCAGGGGTCTTATAACGTTAACGCCAATGGAGGCGTATTTTCCAGCAATTCAATCGAGGTCGCGCCCGGCGCCTACAGCGTTATGATCAAATGGCGGTATCCCGAAAAGACCACGGATGACACGCTGACCTCGTCCTCCCAGCAAATAAATGCCGGAGACACGAAAATATTCAACTTTACCATCCCTCTGTATACGGCGCCGAACAATTTGCCTGTTCTAATCGGAACTTCCGTTTCTCCCGCGAGCGGCAATAGCGGAAGTCAGTTCACCTATCAGGTCACTTATACCGATGCGGATAATGATGCCCCGACGATCTATAAAGTTAATATCGACGGGACCGAATACAGTATGTCGAAAGTAAGCGGAACATACAGCGGAGGGGCGGTTTATCAATACGCCACTACCTCTCTGGCCGCTGGGAGCCATTCTTATTCATTCAGATTCAATGACGGCAAGGGGGCCGACGTTGCCACCAGCACTTTGAGCGGCCCAACCGTAAATACCGTCGATCATCCTCCGACATTATCCAACCCCGGTTTCTCGCCGGCAAGCGGGAACGCGGGCACAAGCTTTACCTTCCAGGTTACCTATACCGATGCGGACGGCGACGCGCCGACCGTCGCCAAAGTCCATATTGACGCTGGTGAATATGATATGGCTAAAACCAGCGGGACCTATAGTGGAGGCGCGGTATACAAATATTCAACCAGTTCTCTGCCAATCGGAAGCCATAATTATTATTTCCGGTTCAATGACGGGAAATCATCGGATGTCCAGACCGTGCTATCGGTCGGGCCGACGGTCACCGGAACGAATAGTCCGCCGTCGGTCTCGATCGTTACTCCGGCCAATAACGCCACCGTCAACGGCGCGGTCAACATATCGGTTTCCGGCTTTGATACTGAAGACGGCAAGCTGTCCAAGGTGGAATATTATATTGACAACCTGCTCAAATTTACCGACAGCGCACCTCTTGCCCAAACGCCGTGCTCCACCTTCAGCTGGGATACGACCCAAAACTCGAATTCCGCGCATAAGATCAAAGTGATCGGATATGACAGCGGCGGATTATCCACCAGCTCCGAAGTTGCTGTTACGGTAAATAACATTGCCAAGGGCAATATCAGCATAACGGTAAAAAATATTAACGGCGCGCTGGTTCCGGGCGCCGGCGTGATCAGGTACACCACTGGCTGGTCACCGATCGATGCGGCGACCACGGATGCGAACGGAGTGGCGGGCTGGACCGGGGTTCCGGCCGGCACATATGCGTTCGAAGTCTGGCAAAACGGGGAATTCTGGGGGAATCCGGCAAATTTGACGGTAAATGCCGGGCAAACTACCTCTGTCGTATTTAACCGGTACCTGCCGTATTGCGAATCGGTCAACTCGGATGTTTCCCTGCTCAATGCCGGTGGAACCGTAACCCTTTCCGTTTCCGTGCGCAATCTCGATCAGTCACAGAATAATGTCAAGGTCCGCTTGCGGCTCGACCGGAACAAAGATTCTTCGTCTGATTTTGATCAGACCTGCGCGCCGCTGACGATCCCGGCCAATTCCTCGAAAACCTTCAATTTCAGTTTCACGCCGGTCACCGGCGGCGATTATTTTTACGCGGTTGAAGTGTCATCCGAAGTAAAAGGGAATTATATCCGCACGGATTCCTCGCCGTTTGGTTCCTCTAAACTTTTTACGGTGGCGCCGACCGGTGAAGTCTATCTGGAACACCGGTCGGGACAAATATTTAAGGAAGCCGATGATCCGGTCATCTATAAGGACGAGCTGGGGGATTACACGCTGGTGGTTAAATGCCAGTATGCCGCCGATTTCGAGTTGAGCGATTTTAATTCGCTGGTACCGAATGTATATTATTCCGGACCGATGGTGAACAAAGGAGATCATTTCGAGGGCCGTTATCAATTCAAGGCCTCCGACCTTAAATGGGATCCGACCCAGCCGGAAGGCAATGACATCTCGATCAAACTGTCGCGGCTTGACCAGTTGGTCAAACCGTATTACGAGTTCTATCGTTTTCATGTCCGTTCTTTCGGCCGGAACAAAGCGCTTGAAGAACTGGACCTTTTTAAGAATGGCTTGAATGTCCTGGCCGATTATCTGGCAGCGCAAAAGGATGTTAATTGGGTCGCGGAACAGAGCGTCCAGTATAAGGAATATACCGTGAGCATGAGGCCGGTCGATTCCGCCGGATCAAAACGGGTCGAGATACAAATGGTTTCCAAACTTGATTCCTCGGTAAAAAGAACAATGCGGATCGGCCCGAAGAGCTTTGAATATGAGATCTTGCGGGGAAATTATAAGACGATCTATGATGAGGGTAGGATAAGCCAGGCTTTGGGGGACCTTTCTCTTGTCAAATTTGAATTGAATAGCGGCAAGAAAATATTCATTCTGCCGGACGGAGAAAAGCTTACCCCCGGTTCCCAGTCGTATGATCTGGGATGGTTTTCTAAGGCGGACGATGCTGGCAACGCGGAGAAATATTTGATCCATGACCTTCATATAAAGAACCGGATCTATGCTGAAGTGGGCGACGACACGCTGACCTCGACCGCGGGAGACCTGCTGGGAGGAGCACTGCTGGCAGTTACAATGGTTGAATCGGCGAACATGTACCTTAACGGGCCGGAAGATACTTCAAAAGCAGCGGCAAATCTGGCCGGGTTCTTTGGCGGCGGCTGGGCGGCGGGTGAAACCGCGACTCTTATAGGAACGGGAGGGATAGCGGGCGGGATCTGTTCCGCCGGGGTGGGGTTTGTGGTGGGAGGATTGGTGTATGTGGTGGTTGATGAGATCCTTCCTCATCCGCTGGATCCGCTTCTTAGTAAGGATGTCAAGGCGGGAGATGACGCGTATCTGGAATTCTCGCTGCGAAATCACGGCAGCCAAAAACATACCTATAAGATCACGATCACCGGTACCGGGGAACAGGATATATTCTGCAGCAACTCGCCGATCCCCCTGCTTGGGTCCGGCTGCACCTACCTGGGCGACAATCGCTATTCGTTAGACAAGGGCGGTTATGCGAACATTAAAATTAAGCTCATAACCTCAACCTGTCCCCGTAATTATCTTCTTCAGCTTTCATTTTTGGAAGAAGAAACCGGATTGAAGTGGGATGTTTCCGGAAAAGTATCGACCAGTGCCTGCGACCCCTATGAAGAGGGCGGGACCTGTACGTTCAATTATAACTGCGTTGACCATTATCAGCTGGGCCGGGGAGCCGCCGGCGCGTATTCCTCGTCTCTATCGCTTGCGGATAAGAGCGGCGAGGTGAACCTGACCTGGCCTTCGCTCGATTACAAATTGTCAGGTCGTGATTTTTCTTCCGTTAATATCAGCCGGTCACCGGGCCTGATCGACATTTCCGTTCCGCCCCGGGATGACGCCCAGATCCTGGCTGCCTCACCCGCGAAAATTGTCATCAATAATATCGATCCCGGCTACTGCGCGATCAAGCATAACGGCACGATCGTTTATCAGAACGGGAGGATCGTGGATGAAAGCATGATCTCCAACGTGGTTTGGGACAAGACCAATAAAACCCTGACCTTCAATGTCAGCCACTGGGATGATTTTACGGTCATCTCCGACCCCGGCATGCTCGCGCCGTGCGTAAAATCAGTCATATTCGACGGTCGGTCGATAATCGATGGTGACTTTGTTTCCAGCCGGTCGAAGATTGAGGTCGTAATGGATGATAAAGCGGCATCGATAATGTCATGCCGGATCGATCTTGTTGGAGCGGAGGATCATTCGATCGTAAAAAGTTTTGGGAGCCTTGAACTAGAGTCTTCGGCTGGATGCGTAAGAGCGCAGGCCGCGCTTTCGGATACTTTGCCTCCCGGCTCGTATTTCGTGAAAGTCACGATCACGGATGCTGCCGGCAACTCCGTGATTTATGATTCGCCGAGGTTCAGGGTGAGCGGCGCTTTCAGCTTTTCCGCCATGGCTGGCCCGAACCCATTTTCGCCGAACAGCGACGGAATATCCGACACGACCAAGATCTCATATCAATTGAGCCAGGATTCCAGGATCAAAATAAGGGTATTCGATCTTTCCGGGCGTGCGGTTAAGGCGTTCGACTATGACGCGGGTATTCCAGGAAGATCGGCCGTAGGTTATAACGAAGTTGAATGGAACGGAAGGGACGAGCTGGGCGGTCTGGTGAACAATGGCCTGTACCTATGTTACCTTATGGCCGATAACGGCTCCGAAACCAAAAAGGCAAAGCTGCAGATCGCGGTGCTTAAATGAGAAACAAAAAATGGACCGTGAATAGCATAAAATTATTTTTGATCGTCATCAATTGCGTACTGCTTGCTGCAATGTTGTCGGCGACCGCGGCCCGGGCGGATATTAACGCGGTAATGAACAACGGGGTGGGAGCGAGGGGACCGGCGATGGGATTCGCCCAGGTTTCCAATTCGACCGGAGTGGATTCGATTTTCTGGAATCCGGCCGCGATCATTGAGGACGATGATCTGGAAATATCCACCCATTCATCCGATATTTTTGGGACAAGTTATAAAACGATCGGAGGAATATTCGATCTTTTTGGAGAAAGATGGGGGCTTCTGGTATTAAGAGCGGACCAGGGGAACATTCTTGAAACCGCGCTTGATCCTAACGGCCGCCCGGCTGCGACCGGGAACGCTTTTAATTATAACGCGACCGCCGTCTTTCTTTCTTATGCCAGGAGGACGGCCGGCCTTGATTGGGGATTGAATTTAAAATACCTTGCCGAAGGATTGCAAGACGCATCCGCCGCCGGGCTGGCGCTCGATCTGGGATTACGCGCGGAACCCACCCCTAAACTTGCTTTGGGATTTAAACTTGAGAATCTTGTCTCTTCGCCGTATAAATGGAATTCGGCTTCCGGAGCGATGGAAAACCTTCCCGTAAAAGCGAGAATAGGCGCCACTTTGTTCCCGGCGGGCGAGAGATTCGCGCTCAATTGCGACCTGGGGATCGTAAGCGCCGGGAATCCGGAGATTTACACCGGTGGGGAATACCGGATCTCCCAGAACCTGTCGCTGCGTCTGGGAAGCAGCTGCGGCAGATTGAGCGGGGGGGTGGGAATTAAATATAAAGGACTGACCGCGGATTATTCTTACGGCAGGGGGAACGATTTTTTGGAAGATGCGCAGAGGATCAGTTTGAGCTTTACTTTCTGGGAGAATAGATCATATGCGGCCCCGATACTATCTATGAAACCCGATCACTTAAAGACCTAGCGCTTTTACGATCGCCTCTCCAAATATTTTAGCGTGTTCCGGCCCATCCGCCGTGACCAGGTTGCCGTCGACCACCACTCCGGTGTCGGTATAGACCGCGCCCTTGCTTTTGATAAGCGCGATCTCGGCGGGGAACACGGTGGCCTTTCGTCCCTTGAGTATCCCGGCGTTAGCCAGTATCCCTCCGGCCGAGCAGATCGATGCGACCAGCTTTCCCCCGGCGGCTTCTCGAGCTATGCGCAGTGCTTCTTCATTATTATAATAATCGTGGGAGCCGGGCCCGCCGACAAAGATAACCGCGTCATAATCAGCGGCATTTACCTTATCGAGCGTAAGATCGACTTTGGCTTTAAGCCCGAACCTTCCCGACGCAGTACCCGGTCTTGACGAGGCGGTTATGATCTCAAATCCCGCCTTTTCGAGCGCGGCTTTGGGCTCGGTATATTCCTCGTCACGGAACATTTCGGGCGCGACCACGAACAGCGCTTTCATTCTTCGATCCCCTCCTTGAATTCAAAGAGTTTCAGAATATCCTTTCTCGAAACGATCCCGACCAGCTTGCCGTTCTCGGTCACCAGCACGCGTCCAACCGGATTGGAGGACAGTTTTGACAGCGCGGCCAAAAGATCGGAGCTTTTATCGATGATCAGACTTTCTCCGATCTTGACCATTACTTCGGAAGCGGTAGTTATGCCCCAGCGGTTCCGGTCGATCGCTTTTATGTCGTGAAAGGTCACGATCCCGAACAGGGTATCGTCTTCCACGACCGGAAAGCTGGCGAAACGGAAACGGAAAAAATAATCTTCCAGTAGACGGTCCAGATTGATCGAAACCGGAACGGTCACGACATTTTTTGACATGATGTTCTCTACCCGGATCGAGGAGAGCATCTTTTTCATCCGCATCTGCTGGTAGCTGGTCTCGGCCGCCTGCATCAGGAATAATCCCAGAAATATCAGCCAGAGCCCCCTGATCAGGTCGACCATCACCAGAGAATAAAACCCGCCTGCCATCATGACGAATGCCAGCCCCTTGCCGAAATTGGAGGCGATCCGCGTCGCCTGGCGCAGGTCCCCGGTCGCCTTCCAGATAAGCGAGCGCAGGATGCGTCCGCCGTCGAGCGGGAATCCCGGGAACAGGTTGAACACCGCGACCGATAAATTGAGGATCACCAGGTAATCGGAAATAGAAGCGAAGGCCCGCAGAGCGGCGAAACGGTAGAGGAGGAGGGAAACTCCAAGAAAAAATCCTCCAAGCAGGAGGCTGACAAGCGGTCCGGCCGCGGCCATTTTAAGCTCCAGATCGGGATTTTGCGGTTCATCCGACATCTGCGCCACCCCGCCGAAGATAAAAAGAGTGATGCTAAGTATCGGCAGGTTGTTCGATACCGCCACCCAGGAATGGGCGAGCTCATGGAGCAGAAGGCAGAGAAAAAGCAAGAGGGCGGTCGCGATCCCCATTATCCAGTAGATCATGGGATTGAGCTGAGGAGAGGTGGCCGGGAAAACGAAAACGGAAAGCGTGTAAGAGACCAGCCCGAAAATAATGAACCAGCTGTAATTTATTTCGACCGGTATGCCCAGCACCGTGACCAGTTTGAAAGATCGGTTCATGCGGAAGCCCTGAACGCGTCGATGATATTATAGGCCCAGAAGATCAAGGCGAATATGGTGCTGATCCCGAAAACCGCCAGGAAGAGCGCCCCCGATACGAGAAGCGAAAAATAAATGACCGCGGGCAGCGCGAAATAAAAAAGCAGAATGAATTTTATCCCTTTTTCCCAATCTCCCTTGACCAGCTGGCCCAGGCCCACGATCAGCAGGGAAAACGCGGCGGGTAAATAATTGGACGGCCTTTTTCTCATAGGTTCATTACATTATATATAAGAACAATGTCCTTTACAAATATAATCTGGTTAAATATAATGATAAATGACCAATGACAAATGTCAAATCATGGTGTCGCTCCGCGACGTTAATAGCGCTGCTTTGTATTTTTGCCGCTCCCTCTTTTGCCGAGGTCAAATTCAAGGACGTGCCGGCCGATCACTGGGCGGCAAAGTCGGTCTATGATCTGGTCCGCCTGGGCATAACCACCGGCTATCCGGACGGGACGTTCCGCGGCACCAGGACCATTTCCCGATATGAAACTGCGATCTTCCTTTCCAAACTGGCGGAAAAAATGGGAGCAGGGGACGCGGAGCAGATAAAAGCGGACCTTGCGTCCATCAAGAATGATATCACCGCGCTTAAAAGGTCCGGCGGCACGGTGAGGATCGGCGGCGCGGTTGAGTTGAATGCGCTGCTTGCCAATATTATCGCGGTCAAGGGAGTTTCCGGAAAAGGGCCGTTGGTCAATTACCATTTGATAACCGCTCTCGAAAAGAACGTGGGAGAGAACGCGTCGGTAAAAATAAATCTGGATACAATGGATTCCGGTTTTTACGGCGCGACCCGGGACCTGGCAAAGGAAATGCTCGACCTTGAGGGGGATATCAGAATGAACCCGGTGGACCTGGGCCTGGCCGGAGATATCTTGAACGCTCCGGTCGATATTAAGTTCACGGCCGGGCCGGGCGTGTTGCAGCATTTTGACGCGACCGGGTTCGCCTCTTCGGAGAACGGGATTTGTTATATCCGTCCGAACACCGGGCTTACGGTTTCCTCAAAAATAGGGGGGGCTTCGGTCGCCGGCAGGTATCTGGTGAAGGCATACGATCCGGCCGATTCCGGAAAAGTCGACACCAATTACGGATCTTTGACCGTGGGATATGATTTTGACCGGCTGCCGGTGGTTAACGATCTCTACGCCGAGATCAACGCCGGGTTTTATTCCAAAAATCCGAACTCCGGCGGGCCCCGGGACCAGAAATGGACCATAAGCGTCTCTTCCGAGGTTAATCAAAAGGTCACCCTCTCCGGCAGTCTGACGGCAGGAAGACCGGAGAACAAAACCTGGATGGCCGGTTTGGGCGTGAACCTTAACAACGTGATCGAAAGTTCCCGGCTGGGCCTTAAGATCACCAAGATCGGGTCCGAATTTGTCCCGGACGAACTTATGGCGGACGAGATCGGCGAGACCGGATATGACGCCTTTATGCGGCCGCTGGAGAATGCTACCATCAATGTTGATTATAATTTTACCCAGACGGTTTCGGAAAAACTGGCTTTAATAAGCAAGGGAACGGTCAGGCTATCGCCCGATCTCGGCTTCGGGCCGGATAAGCCGATGTCCCGATATACCCTGCAGCTTGGATTCTCTTACTCCCCGGCATCCGATGCCAGTCTGGAAATGTTCTACCGCGTCCACAAGGACGTGCCGACCGAAGATACCACGGACCTGGTCGGGATGAGCGTCCGATTCAAATATTAAGATACAAAAACCTCGCCTCCACGCAGGATGAAGCCCGCCGCCTCGCCGCGGGATCGGCCGAATGGACCGTGGTCGTCGCCGGGCGGCAGGATCAGGGAAAGGGGAAACCCGGCAGCAAATGGTTCTCACCAGTTGGCGGTCTTTATTTTTCGCTGATCTTAAAGACGCGCAAGAATCCCGCCGATCTTGCGCCCATAACCTTTCTTATCGCGCAGGCCGTGGTATCCGTGCTTGATGCGAACTGCGGGATCAAAGCCGACATCAAGCCGCCCAACGATGTGCTGATCGGCGGGAAAAAGATCTGCGGCATTCTCACCGAAAAGACAGGAGATTCCCTGATCATCGGCGTCGGGCTTAACGTTAATAATCCTTCATTCCCGGCGGACCTGCCGGCGACTTCGCTTTTCATCATTTGCGCGCGGGAATTCGACCTCGACGATCTGCTGTCCGGGCTGCTCGACGAGATCCGGGACCGGTATTTAAAATTCCTTTCCGGTAAGGTATAATATCAACAATGTTAGTTAGAGGCATCCGCGGAGCGATAACCGTAAAAAATAACTCAAGCAAGGACGTGATAACCGCGACGATCCGGCTGCTGGCCGAGATGACGAAGAGCAACCGGATAAAGTCGGAGGACATCGCGTCCATTATTTTTTCCGCCACCCCCGATCTTAACGCCGAGTTCCCGGCCCGGGCGGCGCGCGAGATCGGGCTGAACCTGGTGCCGCTGTTGTGCGCGGTCGAGATAAATGTGCCTAAGAGCATTAAAAAGTGCATAAGGATATTGATGCACGTGAACACCAATAAAAAACAGGAAGAGATAAAACATATCTATCTTGAAGGCGCCAAGACCCTGCGAAAGGAATTTAGCTCATGATCATCATAATGCGTCCGGACGCCAATGATGAACAGATCAACAACGTATCGGAGAAACTGAAAAAGCACGGCTTCGGCATCCATCTGTCTAAAGGGGTGGAGCGTACCGTGATCGGGGCGATTGGCGACAAGTCAGCGATTGAACTTGAAACGCTGGCCATGCTTCCGGGGGTTTCGGAGATTGTTCCCATCCGCAAACCATATAAGCTGGTCAGCCGCGAATTCAAAATTGAAGATTCTGTAATTTCGGTCAGTGATAAGCTTAAGATTGGTGCCGGACAGCCTCTCTGCGTGATGGCGGGGCCGTGTTCGGTCGAGTCTCACGACCAGATGCTGGATACGGCCAGAGCAGTAAAGGCGGCGGGCGCTAAAATGTTGAGGGGTGGGGCATTTAAACCGCGAACCTCTCCTTATGCTTTTCAGGGATTGGGAGAAGAAGGCTTGAAAATTCTGGCGGAAGCGAAAAAAGAAACTGGGCTTCCATTTGTTACCGAGGTAATGGATACCCGGGATATAGAGCTGATCGTCAAATACGCCGACGTGCTTCAGATCGGGGCGCGGAACATGCAGAATTTTGTCCTGCTGCGCGAGGTCGGAAAGACCGGGAAACCGGTGCTGCTGAAGCGCGGGCCGGGTTCGACCATCGAAGAGCTATTAATGTCGGCCGAATACATCCTTTCTGAGGGAAATCGCAATGTCATGCTTTGTGAGCGGGGCATCCGCACGATCGAAACCTATACCCGCAACACGCTCGACCTCTCCGCGGTCCCAGTGATAAAAAAGTTAAGCCACCTCCCGGTCATTGTAGATCCCAGCCACGGTACCGGTAAATGGGACTTGGTTAAATCGATGTCTCTGGCGGCGGTGGCGGCAGGCTGCGACGGCTTGATGATCGAAGTCCATCCGCATCCGGCTGAAGCGCTTTCGGACGGCCCGCAGTCTTTGAAACCGGACACGTTTGCGGAGCTGATGAGCCAGGTTAAGCTGGTGGCGCAGGCAGTTTCGAGAGAACTATAGAAAGATCGTCCAGCCCTTCGCGCGTTGCCGCCGAGATAAATACCGCGGGCGAATACTGCTTCAGATATTTTTTAGGCAATTCCTTCAGGTCCATTTTATTGAAAACCGTCACGATCGGCTTGGCGATCGCGCCGAGCTCTTCCAGCACCTTGTAGACCGCTTCGATCTGATCTTCCATATAAGGGGACGAAGAATCAACCACATGCAGCAAAAAGTCGGCTTCATTTACTTCTTCCAGCGTGGCCTTGAACGCATCGATCAGCTGGTGGGGAAGCTTTTGAATGAATCCGACGGTGTCGGTCAAAAGGATCACCTGTCCGCCTGGAAGGTAAGTCCTTTTAGTCACCGGATCGAGAGTGGCAAAAAGCTTATCTTCGACCAACACCTGCGCTTTGGCCATCGCGTTTAAAAGGGTCGATTTACCGGCATTGGTATAGCCCACGATCGCGCCGACCCGGATCCGGCTGGACCTTCTTTTCTCTCGCAGCAGATGCCGGCTTTTCGCGACCGCTTCCAATTCTGTTTTTAACTGTGATATCTTTTTTCTGATCCGGCGGCGGTCCATTTCCAGCTTCGTTTCCCCCGGACCCCGGGTCCCGATGCCGCCCCCCAGCCGCGAAAGCGATACTCCGTGGCCGGACAGCCGGGTCAGCTGGAACTCGGACTGGGCGAGCTCGACCTGGAGCGTCCCCTCGCGGGTATGGGCGTGCTGCGCGAAAATGTCGAGGATCAATTCGGTGCGGTCGATCACCTTTACCCCGATAAAATCCTCCAGATTCCTGATCTGGGTCGAAGAAACTTCATGATCGATTATCACCAGGTCCGGTTTATTGACCGCGCACAATGATGCCAGCTCCTCCGCTTTTCCCTGGCCGATGAAATATTTACGGTCCGGCCTTTCCCGGTTTTGCGTGATAACTGTCACCGCTTCGGCGCCGGAAGTGCGGGCGAGCTGTTCCAATTCTGCGAGCGATTCTTCAAGCGGGATCTTTTCGTTATTGAGTTTAACACCGACTAGAATTGCTTTTTCCATCTTGATTATTGACCGATTATACCATATAATCCATTTATGCCTGATAAAATACTGGTCGTTGATGACGAGGAGGATATCGTCGCGGCGCTCTCAATAAGGCTCAAGGCGATGGGCTACGATGTCATCTTCGCCTATGACGGAATGACCGGTTTAAGCAAGGCCCGCGATGAATCCCCGAACCTGATCCTGCTGGATGTCATGCTTCCCAAAATTGACGGGTATAAAGTCTGCCGGATGCTCAAGTTCGACGAAAAATACCGCCATATCCCGGTCATCATGATCACCGCGAAAGTATCCGATTCCAACCGGAAAATGGGAGAAGAGATGGGGGCGGACGCTTATATCGTCAAGCCGTTCAATCCGGAAGAGCTGATGAGAAAGATCAAAGAGCTTTTGGCAAAGAACAAGGAGAAAAAATAATTGGCTGAAAAAAGAAAGGATCTGAGGACCGCGTTGACCGAATCCGGCCTTTTGACCCCGGAGCAGGTGAGGGTCGCGACAGAGGCAGGCCGCCGGACCGATGAAAGCCTGATCAAGGTCCTGCTGGCCAAAAAGATACTGGATGAAAAACAGGTGCTTAAGTTCCTCGAAGGGGAAATGGGCATTCCGCATATCTCGCTGTCCAGCTACCTGATCGACCAGAAGACGATCGAGGGCCTCCCGCCGGCGCTGGCGAAAAAATACAGCGTGATCCCGCTTTTCCAGGTTGAGAACGCGCTTTCGATCGCGATGGTCGATCCGTTCGACATTAAAGCGATCGACGAAATCCGAAGCAAGACCGGCCATGACGTCGAAGTTATGGCCGCCACCCCGACCGAGATCAACCAGGCGATCGTGCAGTATTATGGAGTGGCGGGGACCCTCGAAGAGGTTATTTCCGCCATCTCGATACCCGAGGTGCTTGCGGCGCAGGCACCCACCCCGGCGGAAGAAGCGCCGATCACCAAACTGGTCAACCTGCTTCTGATTCAGGCCGTGCAGGAGCGCGCGTCCGACGTCCATATTGAACCGGAAGAAAAGCGGTGCCGGGTGAGGTACCGGATCGACGGCATCATGCACGAAGTTTCCTCCCCGCCCGTCCATCTTCATTCGTCCATCATTTCCCGCATCAAGGTCATGTCGAGGATGGACATTGCCGAAACCCGCATTCCACAAGACGGCAGGTTCGAGTTCAAGTTCGAGAACCGGGTGGTGGATGTCCGCGTTTCCAGCTTTCCCGCCATTCACGGCGAAGCGATCGTGATGAGACTTTTGGACAAGCAGTCTATGATCCTGGAACTGACCGAGATCGGATTCTCCGAAGGGAACCTGAAAAGATTCGAAGAGCTGGCCAAACGGCCTTATGGTATTATCCTGGTCACCGGCCCGACCGGATCGGGAAAGACCACGACCCTTTACGCGACGCTTCAGCATATCCTTACTTCAGAGCGCAACATCATCACCATCGAAGACCCGGTTGAGTACGAACTTGCGGGGATACGGCAGTGCCAGGTCAATCCCAAGGCGGGGCTGGTCTTTGCCACCGCTCTGCGCGCTATTCTCCGCCAGGACCCGGACGTGATACTGGTGGGTGAGGTCCGCGACCTGGAAACGGCGGGGGTCGCGATCGAGGCCGCGCTGACCGGGCATCTGGTCTTTTCCACCCTCCATACCAATGACGCGCCCGGCGCTCTTACCCGGCTGGTCGACATGGGAGTTGAACCGTTCCTGATCTCATCCGCCACCGCCGGCGTGATCGCGCAAAGACTGGTAAGGAAGATCTGCAGCAACTGCAAGGTAGAAGTTGAAGTTCCGGAAAGCATAACGAATCAGTTCTCCACGCTGAAGGGGAAAAAACACACCTTTTATCACGGCGAGGGATGCAAGACTTGCCGCGGAACCGGATATAAGGGAAGGACCGCGATCTTTGAGCTTTTGACCCTGACGGATGAAATGCGGAACATGATCGTCAACAAGGAGCAGACCAACAAGATCAAGGAAGCGGCAATCGCAGCCGGCATGAAGACCCTGCGCGAAGACGGACTGCAGAAAGTGATCGCTGGGATCACCACGATCGATGAAGTGATGAGGGTGACCCAGCTTGATTGATCCTCCTCAAATCAATTGAGGAAGAGGGAGATTTATGAAAAAAATTCTGATCATTGACGACGAACCGGAAATTCTTGAGATCTTGAAGTTCAGGATCTCAAACTGGGGGTATGATCCGATCTTGGCCGCGTCCGGCGAGGAGGGGATAGCGAAAGCTTTGGAGCACAACCCGGACCTGGTCTTGCTGGACGTGATGATGCCCGGCATGGATGGGTTTGAGGTACTTAAGCGGCTGAGGGCCACGGAATCAACCAAGAATGTTCCGGTGATCATGGTCACGGTGGCCGCGGCCAAGACCGACGTGGAAAAGGGGATGTTGCTCGGCGCTGGTTTTTACCTGACCAAGCCCTACGACGCGCAGGAACTGCATAAAAGGATAAATCAAATGCTGGGAGCGGGAGAGACGGAAGAAGAGGGAGGGGACTGATTGCCGGTATTTAATTACAAGGCGAAGGACAAGTACGGAGTGGCGCTTCAGGGAGTAATGGAAGCGGTGTCTTCGTCTGCGGTGGCGGGCCGATTGACCGAGATGGGATATACCCCGGTCTATATCCTGGAACAGGAAGTTTCCGGCCTGACCAAACTCGAAGATTTTTTTGTCCGGTTTTCCAGCATTAAAATGGAAGACCTGATCGTTTTTATTCGCCAGCTTTCCTCGATCATCGGCGCGGGCGTTCCGTTGCTCGAATCCCTGGAAGCGGTCTACGACCAGGTGACCGGCACCAAGTTCAAGAACTTGATCATGAAGATCCGGACGGATATCGAGGCCGGCTCCAGTTTTTCGGAAGCGCTGTCCCGGGAGCCGAAGGTCTTCACTCCTGTTTTCATTTCAATGATCAGGGTCGGGGAGCGCGCCGGTATACTTTCCGAAGTGCTTGACCGCCTGGCCAATCTTCTGGAGAGGGACTTCGAGAACGCGCAAAAGATCAAGTCGGCCACCCGCTATCCGCTGATCGTCCTGATCGCGTTGAGCATTGCTTTCCTGATCGTCATCACATTCGTCATCCCGCAGTTTGCTACGCTGTACGCTGCTTTCAAAACCGAGCTGCCCCTGCCGACCAGGATTCTGATCGGGCTCAATATCGTGTTGAGGCGCTTCTGGTTCGTTTTCATCCTTATGATCGGCGGGATCTATTACCTGATCCGCAAAGTGCTGGAGACCGAACGCGGAAAGTTGACCTGGGACCGCCTGAGCCTCTCGATCCCGGTGATCGGCACGCTGGTGAGCAAGCTGATGCTTGCCCGCTTTTGCCGCATGCTCGCGGCGATGCTCAAGTCCGGTATCCCGGTGGTGGAGGCACTCCACATAACCAAGCAGACAGTTGAGAACGTGGTGATCAGCAGGGTGATCACGAATATTGAAGAAGAGGTGACACGGGGCGGCAGCCTGTCGGAGCCGATGCGGGGGTCGAAGGTCTTCCCTCCGATCGCGGTGCAGATGGTGGCGATTGGCGAGCGGGCGGGCGCGCTGGAAAGCATGCTCAATAAGGTCGCCGATTATTTTGACCGCGACGCGGATTACATGATCAAGAACCTAACCCCGCTTTTAGAGCCGATGCTGATCCTGGTGCTGGGGGTGCTGGTGCTGTTCCTCGCGCTCGGCGTCATGCTCCCGATGTGGGATATCGTAAAATTCGCAAAAGGCACTTGACAAAAAGTATACCTGGTATACAATTTGCCTGAAGTTGTTTTAAGCTCCGATCCGGATAGGAG
>CAIYXV010000040.1 GCA_903930225.1 uncultured bacterium
AAGCACGATCATCAGTTCAAGCAACGTTACTCCGGCCTGGTTTTTCATCAGTTAAATATTAACACCGGCCTAGATCAATTTCAACATGTATCTGAAACAAACCATAAGCGTCTGCAGGCCGTAGACCGTGCTTCGCGCAAAATTGACCGAGGACGCCTCCGGAAAATAGCGGCAGGGGACCGCGACCTCCCCCACCCGGAAACGATGGCGCGCCACCTCCGCCAGGACTTCGGTGTCAAAAACAAAATCGTTGGAATTTTTCTCGAACGGTATCGTCTCCAGCACTTTTCTGGAATAAGCGCGGAACCCGGTGTGGTATTCGGACAACCCCAGCCTGAAGGTGAGGTTCTCGCACAGAGTAAGAAAAACATTGGAGATGTATTTCCAGACAGGCATTCCTCCGGCCAGCGTATCCACGCTTCCCCCCAGCACGCGAGAGCCCATCATCACGTCTTTTTCACCGGCAATGATCGGAATGATCATCTCCGGGATTTTTGCGGCGTCGTACTGCCAGTCGGGATGGAGCATCACGATCACGTCCGCTCCTTCCTTGAGCGCCGCCCGGTAAAGCATTTTCTGGTTGCCGCCGTAGCCCAGGTTCCGGGGCGTTACCAGCACTTTTATCCCGAGCTTTTTCGCAACCTCGACCGTCCGGTCCTTTGAGCAGTCGTCGCCCAATATCACTTCCGTTACCGATCCCGGCGGGATGTCCCGGTAAGTTTTCTCAAGCGTTTTTTCCGCGTTGTACGCGGGCATCACCACGAACACTTTTTTCATCGGCTTTTCCTTTCTCCGACCCGCCACCCCATCATCCCGATCCGCCAGCCCGAAAGGTCGTCTTTCAGATTATAGTTTTTCATTATCCATTCCGCAAGCCGGGGCGCCGGCGGGTTATAATTCCCCCTGACCACGAAGCGCGGCTTTAGTTTTTGTAAATCGCGGAGGATCGTATCCGGCACGTACTCGCCGAACTCGGCGGTCCTCCTCATCCAGTAGTAATAATAAAGATATTTACCCGGCGCTTTCTTTCCCAGATAGAAATATACTTCGGGCTCCGCCGCCCAGACAAACACCTGATCGTCCGGAGCCATGATCTTCTTAAGTTCGCGGGCGACGATTTCCGCTACCACAAAGTCGCTGGTCGACTGCTTCATGATCGAGATGACGTGCGGATTGTACTGAAAATAAAACGGACGGAGCGCGATCGAACCGGAGATGATGAATACCGCGGCCAGCAGCCAGATCAAATTCCTCGCCGTCCGCCCGAAAGCATCCCTAAGATTGACGAGCGCGAGCGCGGATAGAAGCGAGAGCCCCGGGATCAGATGAATATAATAATGGCCGAAGAAAAGCGTCCCGGTCGCGACCCCGACGAATGAAAAAATGGCCCAGAATGCTACCAGCATAAAATCCCCGTCGCGCCTTGTTATAAACACCAGCGCCAGTGCGACCGCCGAAAATAACCACAAGAAACCGTTCTCGAACTTGATCAGGTTCCAGATCGAGCTCAGGCCGTAGCGCGGGTCGAGAAAAAAGAACGGCACCGGCGAAGACTGGAGGTATGTTTTATTGATCAGGAACACGCATTTGATAAAATCGGGGAGCGCGTGATTCATGAAAAAATAGGCCAGGAAGAAAACCGGAACGATCAAAAACCCGCCGATGATCACAATTACATTTTTAAGTCTTGAGGTCTTGAGATCTTGAGGTCTTGAGGTCATAAAAAACGCAGCTCCGGCTAAAACTAGAAAGTTCATGAAAGCCACCTGCTTCATCATAACCGCCAGACCGGAAAAAAGACCGGAGGCAAACAGCCACCATAAGTTTTTCTTCCGGTTAGCCAGCAGAAAGCACCATAATGCCAGGCACATGGGCAGGACCATGAAGGTCTCCGTATTTGACGAGGTACCCTGGATCATCGGCGTTCCGGAAAAGAAAGCGTAGATCAGAGCGGCAAGCAGCCCGCCCCCGGCGCCAAAGAGCAAATATCCGATCCCGAACAGGGCTAAAGTTGTGAACAGCGAGTAGGCCGCGGCAAACGTCCTGATAATAGTCGTGGCAGATCCGAAAAACTTAATTATAAATGCGTTGATGTAGTAGACCGCGGGAGGTTTATGATCGAATATATCGCGATACGGGACCTCCCCCGCCAGGATCCTCTGCCCCATATAGCCGTACATCCCCTCATCTCGCTCCAACGGTTCATGGATGAAAGGGATCCGGGTAACTATCTGGAATATAAGGATAAAACCCAACAGAAGGATGAAAAGGTATTTATTCTGCACGGTCAATTATAACAAATATCCGGAATTTAAAAAACGCTTTACGATGCCGATGCTGTCATTGAGCCCGCGGTCGCGCGGGTAGATCTGGGCGTTGTTCACCATATATATCCGGCCTTTCTCAATTTCAAACGGCGGCGGCTGATAATTGAGCGTGACCAGCGGCTGGGCGTATCGGTCGCGGAACACGAACGCGGACGTATATTTGACGTCGGGATCGATCTTTTTTATCCCCTCCGCGAAATGGGCGACGATCTTATCATCGCTTTCTTTCCACAGTGGGTCGTCATGCGAAGTGTATCTTGAAAGATAAATAAACCGGCTCCCGCCGTATTTCTCATCATCGAACGCGTTGTTCTGCTCCACCGCCGCGCAAAACGGAAAAGTCGTGTCGCCGATATTGATCCAGTAATATTTGCTCAATGGTTTTTGAACCTTGAGGATAACGCAGATATTCCCCAGATATCCGGCCGCCTGTTCGATCGCAACCCCTGCCGTCTGCTTGACCAGCGGCGGCGCGATTGTAAAAATAACGCGGTCATAGGCGCCCAGGTGCGACAGATCATTGACCGGGCTTGAAAGCCGAATCTCTGTCATATGTTCCGCCAGCGCGTTAAAGAGCGGACCAAGTCCGCCCTTGAGGTAGCCGAGCTTTTCCGCTCCGATCCCCCTCGCCCCCGCCCTGGCCGCAAGCCTTCCCCAGACCCAGGCCGCCGGGACCTGGTCGTGATATTTGCCAAATTTCGAAATAAGCAGCGGCTCCCAGACCACCGAATAAGCCTCTTCGCCTATCCGACCGACCAGCCAGTCCTTTGCCCGGATCCCGCTTAGGGGCTGCCAATCACCGATCATCCTGCTGCCAACCGCTAGCAGTCCAAGTCTTATCCGCGAGAAGAACGACAAGGGAGAAAAAGAAAGCAGATCAAGTGGGGACGTAAAGGGATGGATCTTTCCGCGGGAATAAAACCCCATGGATGACTTCGCCCAAACAAGCCGGTTGGCAAGCTTTAGCTCGCCGATCAGGTCGATCAGATGGGAATCGGAAGGGAAAAAGTGGTGATAGAACCGCTCGAGCTCGAAACCGCCGGCGTCAAAAACGGACGCGAGCCCGCCCAGATGGCCCTCTTTTTCAAAGACGGTCACCTTATGGAATTTTTTGGCGAGAAAATACCCGAGCGACAGCCCGGTGATCCCGCCGCCGACGATCGCGATCCTCATCTGTATTTATATCCTAACGCGATAAGCGACAAAATGCTGATCAGGCTGATGACCAGGCCGGCCTTTACCGAAAGCGGATCGTAGACAAATTTTACGTCGTGCCTGCCTTTTAAAATATCCACTCCCCGGAAAAGATAATAGACCCTTTTGATCTTAGTTTCTTTTCCGTCAACATACGCTTTCCATCCCGGATAATAATTATCCGCCAGCACCAGCCGGCCTCCAGTCGCCGATTCGGCGGAGATCTCTACCACGTTCGGTTCGTATTTTACAATCGAGCATTTCCCGCCGTCGATATACGCCCGCGCCCGGGCATTTTTATTTCGATACAGATAAAAATCCTTGTCCAGGACCGGTTCAAAATCTTTATCCTTCAACTTTTGCCAGGCAAGCACATACTTTACGTTCGAATAAGAAAGGATATCAGGATGGACTTCGATCAGGTCGTATTTAAAAGCCCAGTATAAACGGGTGTTCCTTAGCGGTTCGATCGATTCCCGCCCGTACCAATCGTAAAGATGGTCCGTGATCGTCAAATTGGAAGAAAGCTTCGATCGCAGGGAGAATAATATATCTTTTTGATCGGAAAAAAAGGTCCCCGATCTTTCAAATACCCTCGGATCGACAAAGAACCGGAAAAGGTCACGGTCCGCGGCCAGGGCCGCCACGTTCGCCGGCCGGTCGGCAAAAAGATCGGCCGGAATGGGGGGATTGATCCGGTAATTGAAATAATAAAGGTCCGCGAACACCAGAAAGACAATGGCCGAGACGAAGACCGGGCCGGATATATTCTTGCGATAGTAGAGGATCATTGCCAGGCCGGCGGCGAACAGGATCAGGAGCAGGCAGAAGAGGGCGTTTTTATCCCAGGATATCAATTTGTAAAGAACGAACCGGTGATATTCGGAAAGCTTCAGATCCAGCGCGAGCAATTGATGCAGCTGCCAGAAATATACCACGCTTAGCAGAAGCACCCCGGACAGCGCCGCTTTAATACCCCAGAACGCGGTGATCTCTCTCTTCTTTAAATTACCCGCCAGCTCGGTAAGCCCCCACCCTGCCAGCACCGCCGCCGCAAAGGTCGGGAAAAATAGGAACTTTACCGGATACCTGATCGCCGAAAGCCAGGGCACGGAATAAAAAAGCAGTTTATAAAATGGAGTGTAGTGTCCAAATGCCAGCAAAAGAAAGACCAGGGCGGTAAATAAAAAGAAATAGACCTTTCTGGACCTTTTAAAAAGCGCGATTACCGCCAGGAAAACGGGCAGAACGCCAATATACGGGGAAAGGATCCAGGTCTGAAGATCATTGCCCAGGATCTCCTTAACATACGTCCCTTCCAGAAAATTGCCGAAGAAATTCGGGAAAACAAAGTTCAGCGCTTCGCGGGCGGGGAACGAAGAGTGCGAAATAAAACCGAATTCCGTTCTCCAGGTGCGGACAGAGTTTGTTATATATTCGAAAAGCGGCAGGACCTGAACGGCAAGCACGCCGGCCACAACCACCGGCAAAGCCAAAAGGTACAAGAGCTTAGAGGTTTTGTCCATGAACAACGCGTAGATCAGCAGGATCAGGAAAGTTGAATAAAAGATGGTCGGCTCCCCGCCCAGGAACATGAGAGAAAGAACGGAAATGAGGGAAATGAGGGAGGAGCAGGGATTAGAGGTAATTTTATTATCCCCTCCTTCTCCCTCCTTCTCCCTCTCTTCCTTCCCAATCCCCAAGAAACGGTCCCAGAACAATAACGCCAGCGGGAGCCAGATAACCGAGCTTAAAGAGGTGTTCATGTTCGAGACCGAGAGCAGGTATCCTGAAAAGGCAAAGACCATGCCGGAAAAAAACGACGCTAGCCGGTCCGTCCCGTAATGCCGCATTAAAAGATAGGTGAACACCGCCGCCAGAAAATAATGGATGATGATGAACCAGTTGAATCCCAGGTTGAAGGGAAGGAAATAGAACAGGATCGAAAAAGGATAAAGGAACCCCGCCTGCAGGGTGGCAAATAACGGTATGCCGCAATAAATATACGGGTTCCAGAGAGGCAGCTGGCCAGACCAAACCATCTCGACCATCAAATGGCGAAGGGGATAAAAATAAAGCGAGAGGTCGCGGAAGCCGAAGATCCGCGCGCCGGAAAGGAACGGCATAAAAAATAAAATCGTGATCACCAAAAACAGCCCATAAACGATCCCGTCTTTTTTCAGGGCGGCAAGGCCTTCCCCTATTTTTTTATGCAGCATTCACTTTTTCCTTTCGGATCGAATACCAGGCGTATCCGATAAGGCCCAGTATCCCCAGTGCGGTAAACATCGCGCCGATCTTCAATGACAGCGGATCGTATATAAACCTGACCGAATGTTTGCCGGCTTTAAGATAAACCGCGCGGAACATATAATCGGCTTTGTATATTTTTGTTTCTTTCCCGTCGACCGTCGCTTTCCATCCCGGATAATAAGAATCAGTTAAGACCATAAATCCATCCGACTCCGTCTCGGCCTCAACCGATACTTCATTCGGCCGGTAAACGATAAGATGCGCCCGGCCCCCGCTCCCGCCGGTTTTTACTTTCGGATCTTCAGACAGCACCACGACCTTTTTCGGATCGAACCTATGGTCCGCCATGGCGGAGAACGCCGCTTTTTTATCCCCGGCGACCAGGTACTTTCCAACAAGGTAAGGACGCGGGATACTGCCGGGATTTTCATAAAGATAGACTTTGCCGTAAAAATATTCCTGCTTGCCGATCAGCTTTGATCCCGCCGCCCTGATCGGTTTAAGATCGGCCAGATATTTCCCGTCCGTCAGATCGATCAGGTTCATCCGGCTGAACGGTTTTTCATACATAAATTCCCTGAAATAATCCACGTATTCCTGCAGTTCGATCGATTCATAGCCGAATGAATCGTACAGGTGGTAAGGCACCAGGCGGTCGGAGGTCAGCTTGTCCAGCGATTCGATAAGCGCCGCGTCAAAATCAGGGCCGTACACCGAACGATTATGCTTTTCCAGCTCGGCGCTGTAAAAGATCCGGCTTATGCCGCCCCGCTCGCCGATCGCTTTAAGGTTGGGAGTGATCTTATGGTAAACCTCAGCGCTCGATGGGTAATTAAGGGACATGTTGTTCGAGAATAGATCAAAGAACAGGATCCCGACCATCGCCAGCCCAAAGGCAGTGTTCTTTAATATCCCACGATTTCTCAAAAATAAAACGGCCGCGCAGCAAAGAGCGACGACCGCGGTAAAAAACAGGCTATTGATGTTAAAAAGCAGGTTATGCCACAGCACCGCCAGAAAATACGGCGGCAGGTGAGCGTATTTGGCTTTCAGGAAAAAGAAGATCTCTTTTCTGAAATGATACGACAGTGTGTACCCGATACCGAAAAGCATAAAGATCAGCGAGAACGCCGCCAGGCATCTTTTTGCCAGCTGATCCTTTCCCATGACATGGTCATAACCTATTCCAGCCATCACCGAGACCGCGAATATGGTCAGAAAAATATATTTTATCGGGTAGCGGATCACCGCGATGCCGGGAAGGATCCGGTAAAGCAGGTAATGAAAAGGCGTGTAACTGCCAAAAGCCATAAAAAGGCAGACCAGCCCGGCTATGGCAAAGAATATAGACTCCTTCTTTAATTTCCCGGAAAAAGAAAAGATAAGGAACACGAACGGGATCATGCCCAGATATGGCGAGAGCAGCCAGTCCTGAAGTATTTCCCCCAAAAGCATCGGGCTGTAATTGCCCGCCTGTATCTGGTTGCCGTAAAAATAGGGAAAGATGAAGCCGATGACTTCTCGTATGGGCAGAGATCGCATCGAGACCAGCTTGTACTGGACCATGGTCACGCGGTTTGAAAGCGCCGACAATTCCAGGAAAGGCAGTAGCTGAATGCCGACCAGGCAGGCAACCGCCAGAAAGGCCGCCAAAAGGACCGGGACCGACTTTAGTTTATTGATCTTCCCTTTAGAAAATACGATCCCCCAGAAGAACAGGACAAAGCCGGTAACATATATAATGGTAGGCTCCCCACCCAGGAACATGAGAGAGAGAACAAGTATGAGGAATATTATAGAAAAGTATGGGCTAAAGAAAGCTTTTTTCTTCCCTCCTTCTCCCTCCTTCTCCCTGCCTGCCGGCAGGCACGGCCTCTCTTCCCTCTTGATCCCTAAATAGCGGTCCCAAAATAATAGCGCCAGCGGCAGCCAGACGACCGAGGTCAGCGTGGTATTCATGTTCGAGACCGAGAGCAGGTATCCCGAAAAAGCGAAGGCGACCGCGGAGATCATCGCGCCCGCGCGCGATAAGCCGAGATGCCGGACGAACAAATAAGTAAATACCGCCGCCAGGAAATAATGCAGGATGATGTAATAATTGAACGCCAGGTCGAAGGGAAGAATATAATGAATTATGGTCAGGGGATAGAAGAACCCGATCTGCAGTCCGGCTAAAAGCGGCGTCCCGAAATATATGTACGGGTTCCATAAAGGAAGCGCGCCCGCCAACACCTGCTCGGCCATAAGGTGCCGCAGGGGGTAAAAATAGCGCGACAGGTCCTTGAAAGCGAATACCTCCTGCCCGTCCAAGAAACGGAAAAAGAAAGCCAGCGTCGCGATCAGCAGCCCCAAATAGATCAAGAGATCTTTTTTCTTCATTTTCACCTTTTCCTAATATAATACACGATAAGCCAGCAAACCGTAAGCAGGCTGACCAGCCCACCCAGCTTAAAAGATAACGGATCATAAATGAAACGGACATTATGTTCTCCAGCATCAAGCGCTACCGCACGGAACATATAATTTGCCCGCAGCAGAGGCCTTTCGCGGCCGTCGACATAAACCTTCCAGCCGGGGTAATATGAATCGCCGACAAAAAGCAGGCGGTCGCACGGGCCCGGATCCCGTTCGAGTAAAATTTCTTTTTTCGGGTCGAACTTCCCCGAGAACATGCGGCCAAGCAGCTTCGCCCGGTCGGTGATCACTTCGAACGAGCTCACTTCGTACTGCCTGGGAAGCACATTCAGGTTCTGGTAAAGATATATCTCCCCTCCCCTTATGAATTCGGGCCTTCTGGAAATTAGCCGGCAACCCGGAGCGCCGATCGGGTAAGCCGCCACCAGATATTTGATGTTCATCCCGTTGAGCACGGCCAGCGTTTTCGTCTCTTCCATCGAATAGATGCGTTCCAATATCTTTTCCTGGTCCGCGCCGTGCACCGACTCATACCCCTGGCAGCACTCGATGCCATAGTTCATGTTCTGGTTGACCGGCAGCCGGTCCCGAATAGATATTTGCCCCGCAAGATAATTGACCGTCTCGTCTGCGGTCTCCTTAAGCTCTCTTTTGACAATATCCGGCGACGCCAGCACCCGGAAAACGGTTTTATCCTTCTTTATGATATTCAGGTTCGGTGAGGTGATATGGAACAGCCGGTCCGGAGCCGAAAAATTCAGCCCGTAGTTGGTAAGCGAAAGGTCCCAGAGCATGAGCGGGACCAAAAGGAGCATGATCTTTTTTTCCCGCTGCGCAAAATACAGGATCAGAGCGCAGATAAGGAGGAAAGCGCCGCTGATCGCGCAGTTCGCCACATTCCTCATGTTCATGGCGGCGGTCAGGTTCGCGAACCCGGCATTGATCTCTTCAAAGTAAAGCGGACTGGCCAATTGATAGAACTTTTGAGGGAAATAATATCCCGCCGCCCCGATCATAACCAGCAGCAGGCCGGCTCCCAGCGCGGCCGCGGAATAGTATTTTATCCTCCCGTTCATCTCTGCCAGAGCATCCCAGCCGTAGGCAGATAAAACCGAGATCGCAAAGGTGGAAAGGAACAGGAATTTGGCCGGGTACCTTATCCCTGAAAATCCGGGAAGAAAATTAAAAAGCAGGGCGTAAACGGGCGTGTATTTGCCCATGGCAATTATCAATCCGACAAAAAGGAGCGCGGTCAGGAACCGCTTCGTTCGCCGGTCGGCGCTAAAATAAGCGGCGGGGAAGAGGAAGATCGGGACGATCCCCAGGTAAAGCGATTTCAACCACAAAAGCGAGGCCCAGGGGACCGAAGTCATATGGTAAAAGAACGGGACAATAAATTCGATCACCCTTTGCGGGGACATGGACCACTGGGTCGCCTCAAAATACGAAAGGCCCCCTACTCTCACCGAATTTGCCGCCAGCTCCAGAAAAGGGATCAGCTGGACCGCCGCCAGTCCGGCGGCGATCAGCGACGAGAGGATCACCATTAGCGCGTTCCGGTAACCGCCTTCAAAAAAGAACGAATAAATCACCAGCATGATCAATGTAATATACAGCACTGTGGGTTCTCCGCCTAAAAACATGATCGTCAATGTCAGGCTCAATCCCAATAATGCCCATTTTTCATGCTCCATCATTTTTTCAAAAAATAAAAGGACCAGCGGCAGCCAGATGACCGAGGCGAGCGAGGTCGGCATGAACAGCACGGACAGCAGATACCCTGAAAACGCGAACGTGATCGATCCGATGGTTTTTGCCCAGAACGACCGCCCCTGGTAAGACAGGTAAAGGAACATGAACAGCGCCGCCAGCGGATAATGCAGGATCAGGAAAAAGTTGAAGGCCAGATCGAACGGCAGGACAAAGTAGACGAGCGTCAACGGATAAAACAGACCATGCTGGAGCGTGGCAAAAAAGGGATAGCCAAAGTAAATATACGGGTTCCAGAAAGGAAAGTGAAGGTTCCTTATGCTTTCCACCATAAAGTGCCGGTAAGGATAAAAATAATAGGAAAGGTCCATGAAACAAAAAATAAAATTAAAAAAGATCTCTTTAAAAAACCAGAAAACGATTAGAATAATAATCCCGACAAGGAAGAACAGAAAGTCGCGCATTTAAAACGATTATATCACAATAAATACCCCGGTTTGACCGAGGCTTGCGGCAAAAAACGATCTCTTACCAATTAGTATATTGGCTATTATTGACCCAGACCTTACCGGTCGAAGAATCATACCACCAACCGCCGGCGGAAGCGTTTGCGGCCACCGCGCAGGATGTAACTACCATCGTGTTCACATCATCTATCGGCTCGATCGGGATCGTGTTATCTTGGAACATAGCAGCGTCGATCGTGGTCGGCGCAAAAGGTGTAATGCCGTAAGCGGCATTGCTGACGTAAGTTATCGCCACGGCTGTCCGGATCACGCCCAGCGCGCGCCTCGTTGCCGATGCCCTGGCCTGGTACTGAAGATCGATTAACCTGGTAAGAAGCATGGTCGCTAAAATTTCCAGGATGACGATCACCATTACCAGTTCGATGAACGTAAAACCCTGTTTCTTAATTTTATTCTCCCTGTTGAAATAAATCGCCCCGGCAAAACTGGGGCGATTCAAGGATATAACGATTTACCAGGTAGTATACTGGCTGTTATTGACCCAAACCCTGCCGGTCGAAGAATCATACCACCAACCACCGGCTGACGCAGTTCCAGCCACTGCTCCGCTAGTAACAACCAGCGTCGTTACATTATCTATCGGTTCATTCGGTATTCGGCTGTCCTGGAACATAGTAACGTCGATCGTGGTCGGTACATATGGCGTAACATTGTAAGCCGCGCGGCTGGCATATGTTACCGCTATGGACGAACGGATCGCACCCAGCGCGCCCTTGGTCGCCGATATTTTCGCCTGCGATTGCAGATCGATAAACCTCGGAAGGACCATGGCCGCCAGAATACCCAGGATGACGATTACCATTACCAATTCGATGAGCGTAAAACCTTTCTTTCTCATTATTTCACCTCACCTCCTTTTTTATTAATTTTTATACTATCTGGCCCGGGATGGCAAAACCATGTAAAAAGCGGAATAGAATATGTACACGCTTAACATTATAAGGAGCACGCCAATGGTCTTTCTCGCGCCCAATACCAGATCGTCGGTAGAAAGCAGGACCCGGTTTGAAATGTCCGAGATCGATTTGAGGCCGGTCGGGAAGAACACAAAAAGCAAACCGAAAAACAAAATCACATACGCTGTGATATTAAGATACCATAAGCCGGCGTACGGGAAAACCGACCAGAGCATCCAGCCGCTCACCAGGACCAGGATGATCCCAATAATAGTCTTGATCGGGCTAAGCATTTCATCCAGCGCCAGAACCGTGCGATTGAATATTTTTCCGATCGAGGAAAGCGCTTCAGGAGAGAATAGGAACAGCAGGCCCAAAAGCAGCGAAAGGAGCCCCAAAAAAACTTTTTTTTCTTCAAGCGCAAGCTAATCAAAAATACGAGATGCCTCCC
>CAIYXV010000041.1 GCA_903930225.1 uncultured bacterium
CGTCAAGGTGGCCAAGCACGGCAACCGCACGGCCACGCGAGCCAGCGGTTCGGCCGACGTGCTCGCGGCGCTGGGCGTCAACATCCAGGCCGACGGGCCGGTGGTCACTCGCTGCCTCCGCGAGGCCGGCGTCGGCTTCTGCTTCGCCGTCCGCTGCCATCCGGCGATGAAGCACGCCGTCGGCGTCCGCAAGGCCCTGGGGGTGCGGACGCTGTTCAACCTGCTGGGCCCGCTGACCAACCCCGCCGGGGCGCAGTCCCAGATCATCGGCGTCTTTTCCGAAAAGCTGACCGAGGTCATGGCCGAAGTGCTCAAGAACCTCGGAACCAAACACGCCCTGGTGGTCCACGGCCTGGACGGCCTCGATGAGATCTCGGTTTCGGAGCGGACCAAGGTTTCGGAGCTTAAAGAAGGCAAGATCAGGAATTATCTTATTAAGCCGGAGGACTTCGGGATAAACCGATCGAGCAAGGGCGACATAGTTGTCCAGAACATCGAGGAGGCCAAACTTGCGGCTCTCGAAATACTTGAATCGCATAAAAAAGGCCCTAAAATGGATATTGTGCTGGTAAACGCCGCCGCCGCGCTTTACGTGGCGGGGATCGCCAAGACCATAAGCCACGGCGTCAAGCTGGCCGAGGAGTCGATCAACTCGAACGCCGCGCTCAAAAAACTGGAGGAGATAAAACATTTTCATTAAAGCGGAGCAGCTGGTTAAATCGTATCGCGGGCACCGGGTGGTCGATGAGATCTCGATCGATGTCAACCGGGGAGAAGTGGTCGGGCTTTTGGGCCCGAACGGCGCGGGCAAGACCACCACTTTTTACATGACCGTCGGGCTGGTCAAACCGGATTCCGGCCGGGTTTTTCTCGGAGAGCAGGACATCACGCACCTTCCCATGCATAAACGCTCCGAGGAGGGGATCGGGTACCTTCCCCAGGAAGCGTCCATCTTCAGAAAACTTACGGTCGAAGAAAACATCCTGATCCTCTGGGAACTCAAATCCAATATTCCCCGGATCGAATACGAAAAGCGTCTGGTCGCACTGCTCGACGAGCTGGGCGTCACCAAACTGCGGAAGCAAAAAGCCTACACACTTTCCGGCGGCGAGCAGAGAAGGGTGGAGATCGCGCGCGCGCTGGCGACCAACCCGCAGTTCCTCCTGCTCGATGAACCGTTCACCGGCATCGATCCCAAGACCGTGACCGACATCCAGGGGATTATCAGATATCTTAAAGAAAAAGGGATCGGCGTCCTGATCACCGATCACAACGTCCGCGAAACCCTTGCCATCACCGACCGCGCGTACATTATGCACAAGGGCCATATTCTTGTTTCCGGAAAATCGAACGAGGTCGCGGAATCTGAAGTAGCCAAGAAGTTCTACCTTGGAGATCAATTCACCCTCTGATGATTAAGCTAATTGACCGGTATATCGTCCGGGAGCTGATCGATCCGTTCATCTTCGGCCTGCTCGCGTTCACGCTCATCCTTTCCGCCTCGATGGTACTGTTCGAACTGACCCGCGCGGTCGTCATCTACGGCATGCCGATCCTGGTCGCGTTCAAGATCTTTGTGTTCCGGCTGCCGAGCGTTGCCGTCTATATCTTCCCCATGGCCACACTGCTTGCGGTCCTGCTCGGGTTCGGAAGGTTGAGCAAGGATTCGGAGATCATAGCGTTCAAGGCGTCCGGGATCTCGCTTTACCGCATCATGGTCCCGGTCCTTATAATGGGCCTTCTGATCTCGGTTTTGACCCTGGTTTTTTACGAAGTGGTGGTGCCCGAGAGCAATAAAGCGGCCAAAAATCTGATGATCGAGGTGCAGACCAAGCGTTCTCCCAAGATCGAAGAGAACATCTTCGTCCCGGAAATGGAGGGAGGGCGGCTCACGCGCATGTTCTACGCGCGCACTCTAAGCGGCAGCGAAATGAAAGGCGTGATCGTTTCCGAATTCACCGACGGCCGGTTAAGCCAGATCATAAACGCCGGCTCCGCGTCGTGGAATTCCGATACCAACCAGTGGACGTTCAAAAACGGCACCATTTATATCCTTGCCGACAGCGGCGAATACAAGCATCTGATCAAGTTCGATGAACAGCAGATCGCCATCAAGTATTCCCCGGCCGATCTTTCGATCGGCGACAAATCGCCCGACGACATGAACATACATGATCTGCGGCAGTTCATTGCCCTCAAGGAAAAAATGGGCGTCAAGGTGACCGACTTTAAGATCCAGCTCAACATGAAAATGGCGATCCCGTTCGCCTGCTTCGTTTTTGCCCTGTTGGGAGCGCCGCTCGGCATTTCCCCCCGCCGGGTCTCTTCTTCGGTCGGGCTGGGGATGTCGATCATCGTGATCTTCATTTACTATGTGCTGATGTTCTCTTCCATGGCGTTTGGCGAGCTTGAGTGGGTTTCTCCTCCGGTCGCCGCCTGGCTGCCCAATCTGATCTGCGCGGGGATCGGGATCTATTTCGTGAACCGCTCGGCGCAGACATGATGTACCAGTTCGCGTTCCAAGTTGTGTTGATCCTGATCATTGTGTCCAGCGCGATTGCCTATATCGGCAATTACATCGGCCGCTTTTTCGGCAAAAAAAGGCTTTCTCTTTTTGGCCTTCGTCCCAGATATACCGCTTCCGTGTTCACGATCATCTCCGGCGTCCTGATCGCGCTCGTCACTTTTACGACCGTGCTCCTGGTCTCGCACGACGCGCGCACCGCGTTCTTCGGGCTTGAGAAGTTAAGATCGCAGATCCGGCAGACGCGGTCGGACATGGACCAGGCCAAAAAAGAGCTTGTGGAAAGCTCAAAGCAACTGGAGCAGGTAAAAAAGGACCTCGAAAAAAACCAGGCCGAGATCAGGAACATGACAGAGGTCAGGGAAAAATTGAAACAGGAGGTCGATATCGCTACCTCCCGCCGGGTCGTATTTTCGGCGCAGGAAACCATGTACAGTGCACTGGTCAAAGGCGGGCAGGGAAAGGCAAAGGCAGAATCGGAGATCGATTCTGTGGTCGGCAGGTTGGAAGCGGAACTTAAAAAAGTAAAGGCCGATGCGGTTAAATATGATATTGATGATTACCGGTCGACCGTTGGCTATGTGGCCAACATGGACGGGGAGATCATACTGAAGATCGTCGCGACCAAGAACCTGACCGTGGGCGGTACTCCCTACGCTGAATTCGTGGTGGCGACGAACGAACTGCTGTTCCACAAGGGCGACGAGATCTGGCACGGGACGATCTCCGGGAAACTGGATCAGCAGTCCACGGAGGAGCGGCTGAAAGAGCTGATCGATTCGTCGGAGAACATCGCGGTCAAAAAAGGTCTGCTCTCCGATTATCCGGGCGCGATGGGCGCGTATCCATACGCGAAAATTTACGACACCGTTCGCCGGATCAGGGGTTACGGTACGCTCACCCAGGTAACGGTTCTGGCCGCATCAGACATCTATTCGACCGGACCGTTCGAGATGGACTTTAAGGTTAAGCCATGATCCTGGCGATCGATCCGGGACGGGAAAAATGCGGATTGGCGGTGTTGAACGCGTCGGCCGCAAGCCTGGAAAAGAAGATCGTTAAAAGGGGAGACCTCGAAGGCGAGGTCGTCTCACTGATCGCAAAATACGGCGTAAAGACGATCGTCATCGGCGATGCCGGTGATTCCAAAGCGGCGGAAAAGCAGCTGATCAAACTTGACCTCAAGGCGAACATCGTTTTTGTCCCGGAAAAAAACTCTACGCTCGAGGCGCGCCGCAGATACTGGAAAGAAAATCCCCCCGGAGGACTGCTTCGCCTTATTCCTACCTCCCTGATCCCGCTTCCCCGTCCCGTGGATGATTACGCCGCGGTGATACTAGGGGAGAGGTACCTCAAAGGTTAGCGCCGTCCGTTCTCCGACTCCCGCTTTTTTTATTATTCTCCCATAAGGATCGATCATGGCGGAGATGCCGGTGTTGGCGCATTGGATGAACCATTTACGGTTCTCGATCGCGCGAAAAACCCCGCAATCGAAATGATCGTAGGGGGCGGAGGAGTTGCCGAACCAGGCGTCGTTGGTGACGGTTAACAGCAGGTCCGATCCTTTCTTGCTCCGGTCTGACATAAGGTCGATAAAGGTCGATTCAAAGCAGATGGCCACGCCGATTTTGATCCCGCCGGCATTCAATATTTGAGCATCCTTCCGGCCGAAATCAAAATCATTATAAAAGAAGCCGGTCGCCTTGAGCAGGGGGAAAAGGAGCGCGCGGAAAGGAAGATATTCTCCGAAAGGAACGATCCTCTGCTTGTCGTAGCGGCCGGTGATCTCCCCGCTCGGGGAAACGCAGATTATCGAGTTGTAGGTGTCGCTTTTTGCGGTGTAGAAGGGAGTGCCGATCAGCAGATAAGCCTTCGTGTCGCGGGCGAGCTTCTGCACTCTGGGGAAAAGCAGAGCGTTGTCGGCCAGGTAAGACAGCACGACCGATTCCGGCCAGATGACGAGGTCCGGCTTTTCCCCGGTCGCTCCGCGCGTCAGTTCTTCGTGAATCGCGAAGATATCGTTGTTGTAGCGCGTCGCCAGTTTTTGCTCCTGCGGAATGTTCCCCTGGATCACCATTACTTTGACGGTCCTTGATCCTTTAACCGGCACAGACATTTGCGAGTTTCCCCAAAGATAAGAAAAGAACGGCAGGAGAATGGCGATAAAAAGATAGATCGCCGCCCGCTTTCGTCCCGATCCAATAATTTCCGCGATCAATGCGTTGACCATGACGATCAGGGACGTGACCCCGAAAACCGTCGCGAACGACGCGATCTGGATCAGCGGCAGGAAGGGCGCCTGGGAATAGCCGATGTCTCCGGCCGAGATCCCGAACGGACCGATGGTCCGCAGCCATTCAAAGAAAGTCCAGATCAGAGGATAGGTCAGGATATTCAGTGACGGGAAATTTTTCGAAACGTATTTGAGCGTAAAGCAGGCGGCGGCAATGAACGCCGATTCCCCCGCGATCAGGCAAACATATCCCAGCGCGGCAAAGCCGGGCGCGAACCGGTTGAGCGTGTTTATCCAAAACAGATTAAACCCAAAAAATATTAGGCCAAAGACAAAACCGGCACGCGCCGCGTCCGCCGGATCTTTTCGATCCCTGATATCGATGAACAGCGGGACCAGCGCGATCCAGGCCAGCGGGAACAGGCCGAACTTCGGGAAACTAAGCGCCAGCAAAATGCCGGATATTATTGGGAGTAAAAAGCTCATTCTATTTGCACCGACCAACCTATTATATCAAGGCTGGGATCGATATCGGGTTTAACTTCGTCCACCCGGGTCAGTATTGAGCCGGCGATCTTGCTTATGCTTTGAGTGGGGGGCGCGAGCCTGTCTTTTAAGTATTTTTGCGCGTTAACGGGATAGTCGGCGCTGATAATATCGAAGTAGATCCGATCCGGCACATTATTGCCGAAGATCTGGTCGAGCCGGACGGAAAACATTACGGTATTAGACGGGTAGGAAAGCGACGAGAGCGGCGTCCTGGTCACCGGGGTCGCGGCTGAGAACGGCCCGTTCGCGAGCGAAAATCCCATATTGTCGAGCACGATGTAGGCGTACCAGGAGGAGTAATATTTGGTAAAGTAGTCGGATTTATCGCCGGTGACCGGATTATCGCCCGGTTCAAGAAATTCATCGAGCGTTGTTCCCTCCGGCGGAAGAATGGGATAGCTGAAGGATTCGTTAGTGGAAATGATCATGAAATAGCGGTTCTTGGTCACGTCGATCGTTTGGCGGAAATCGACTTCGACCATCATCTGCGAACCATAAGTCGGAATGGTCGTGACCGTCCGGGAACAGCCGCCGAGCAATAACGTTATAAAGATCAGGCTAATAGCGAACCGGTGACGCACCTTCAAATTCCTCCTTTAAAGACTGATCGAAAGTATCGAAATAAAAACCTTTTCCCGCGGCATAGCCGATCGGCTCGCCGGGGAAGGCCTTGAGCGTGAAAGTAAAGCTGAACTCTTTCCGGTAATCGGAATAGGTATAGTTTATCACCCAGCAGTGCAGGTCTTTTTCAACCATTACGTCCACCGATTTGAACTGCTGGGTAGTAGTATCATAAACATGCCCCAGCTTGAGGTGCCAGTGGTTCTGCCAGTGGTCCTCGTCCATGATCTCAAAGTCAAAAAGGTTGCTGCCGGATTTTAACTGGCCGGAGTTAAGGTCGGTGAGCAGCGAGATGCTGTCCGAGAGCTTATTGAACGGCTTAAGCGCGAGGTTTACGCTTAGGTCTTCCCATTTCTGGTTCTCGATGTCCCAGCCGGTTATGAAGCTGGCGTTTAAGGCGGGGTTGGGGTTCAGCTTAAGATTGGTATCGATGTTGAAATATTGATCGGTCTGGTAATTGAAACCGCCGGTCGTGACCCAGCGGATATAGTTCCCGTAGTACATGGTGACCGTATCCTTTAAGTTGCTGTATTTGGTCCCCAGCCGGTCGAACAGGAAGGGCGAGTTCCCCTCCGATATCCCGCGGTCAAAAGTCACGTTGTTCTGAAAGAAATTTAAAAGCGAAGTGTCGAGGGAATATTTTTCATTCTGGGCGTAAAGCGCGTCCCCCGGCGCGTATAAGTACTGGTCGATGCCGTATGAAAGATAAAGGGACGTGCCCAATATCAGGGGGATCGACCGGTTCGCGGCCAGCGAAGCGGTATATTTGCCGGTGGCAAAATCCCTCCGGCCGTAGTTGGGCACCTGCGTTACTTCGCGGTAATAGCCGTAACCGAGCGAGGGAGAAAGCGTGAAAAGCTTGAGGTCCTGGGGATTGAACGCCAGCGTGACTTCGGGCGCTTTTTCCTGGAACTGGTCGTTATTCCCGTAGAGCGGGTCGCTGTTCATGCGGACATGCCGGTTCTCCGATATTTTCCAGGAATAAAGGTCCTGCCTGCCGGTAATATTGTAGTCAAGGTCCAACAGTTCGTCGCCCGCTACTCCTGCCTGCCGTATATTGTTCGAATAATTGGCGTTAAAGTTTAAATTGCTGTCCTTGAAAAAGAACGGCTGGGAATGGTTCAACCGCTGTGAAGCCCGGATAAAGCGCGGCTCCGTTTTTCCCTGGTCGAGGCTAAAACCATAGCCGGTATTGATGTTATCACTGATGTTATTGACCGAAAGATCGACCCGTTCTTCATTCCCGATGCGGTTCTCGAGCGCGTTAAGCGAAGTTGTGAACTTCCGCTTATCCTTGCTGTAATCATAGCCGATCGAATAGGTCGACTGGCCGAGCCTTCCGCTCGGGATCAGGTAAATGTCGGACGAACCATAGCCCAGGGAAAGGGTCCCCTCCCTGGTCAGCTGGAGGGTGTGGCTTATCTTAAAGACCTGGTCCTTATAGTTCGGAGAGTCGTTCTCGTTTAAAAGATAAAGGTATAGACTACCTTTCCCCTTTGCTCCCAGGTTATAATTATAATCGATCCCGTGGCCGAAGCCTTTCTTTTCCATTTCATCCAGCAGTATCTCACCGTTAGGGTAGTCCCAGAACGTTTTAATGAAGTTCCCTTCCACCTCGTTGTGTCCGATCGTCCAGTTCTTTTTTCTTTTTTGGTTAAGATCGTATATGATGTAGGGTACCCAGAAGACCGGGATGCTACCGATATAAAAAGTATTCGACCAGCCGACGATCTTGTCATTCGGATAATATTCTATCTTTTTTGACATGACATGATAATGGGGCTCATTATTTTCCGCGTAATCACAGGTGGTCATGCTTCCGTTCCCGCCGGTCCAGCTAGTCTTCTCATCCCGGATATTATCCGCGCCAAGATACAGCCTGCCGTGCACGGTCGAAGGGGCGAGGACGGTCCTAAAAGAGTTGAACGAAGAGGTTTCATCGCTCACGTAATAGGTCATAAGAGTGCTGCTGGAGTCATAATCACGGCCTTTCATTTTAACGTTTCCCTCCGCGGTGACGATATTGCTCCGCGTGTTCATCAGCAGCCGGTCGGATAGGATCTTTATTCCCTTGATCTCGATCTCGACCGAGCCGCTGGCGGAAACGTTTACGCCGTCCTCCGAATACTTCAGATTGTCAGCTTTGATATTTACCGGGATCTCATCTTCTCCCAGGCAAATATTTGCCGATATGGCGATAAAAAGAATCAATAGCGCGACCTTTTTCACTGCTAATAATTATATCACCGCGTGAGTTCGAAAATACCCACCATTTAAATGGTGGGTATTTTAAGGATTTTATGGTTTGAGCTTCTTCAGCTATATACCGATTCGATGCACAGTCTTGATGCGCGCTGGAAATAAAGTTAGCGATGGCTTATAATTATAACGATGAGCCCGCTTATTATCATTTGTTTTTTCACCGGCATTATCCACTTCGCCGAATGTACGGCATCTTCTCTTAGGGTCGCCGGGGTGCGCACCCGGTCGATCGCCACCTCATTAGCTTTTGTGAACGCCACACTGCTTGTGACCCGGACCTCCAACATGCTGCAAGCCCCATTTTTAGGCGGCATGGTCGACTGGGCGATCCTGCATGGAGATGTCTCTTCCCTGGTTGTGAATTTTCGCTGGATCATCTTTGCCGCTTTCATCGGCAATCTCTGCGCCGCGGTCATGACGCCGTTCTCCGTTTCCGTTTTTACCAAGGCGATCGATCGGTTCGAGACCGTGGGATCGGTGCCAAAAATGATCGTTATGACATTCTATCCAAAGAATTTCTTGGCGATCTTTAGAAGATTGCGTCTTCCCGGAAAAGAGAGCTTTATGAACCTTTCGCTCAAGGGAATGCCGCAAATGTTCCTGTGGCTGAACCTTTTAATGGTCTCTATTTACGCGATCGGCGTTCTTTCCGCGCTTTTTGCCGGGGCGATGGTCCCGGAGTACCGGGTGACCGCCACCCAGCTCTCGGCGATCGTCAACGGGATCGCTACTATCCTTTTGACCCTGTTGGTCGATCCGACCTGCGCTTTCATTACCGATCAGGCGATCAAGGGCAAACGGAAGGTTTCGGACGTGCGCGCGATGGTCTTCTACATTATATTGGGCCGGGTGGCCGGCACGCTGATCCTATCCCAGCTGCTTTTCCTCCCCGCGGCAGATTATATTAAATCCGTTACGCTCCTGGTCAAGGGCATGTACGGCAATTGATCATGAAAGGGACGGTCATCGCACTGGGTACTTTTGACGGAGTGCATCTGGGCCACCGGAGGATCATCAAGGATACCGTTTCCTACGCCCGCCGGAGGGGCCTATTAAGCGTCGCCACCACATTTGATCCTCATCCGCAGCAGTTCATCGTTCCGGAAAGGGGCCTTAGGCTATTGACCACGCTTATGGAGAGGAAAGAGCTGCTATCGGATCTCGGCATCGGCCGGGTAAAAGTTTTCAAGTTCAATAAAGCTTTGCAAAAATTATCCTATACCGAATTTGTGAGCAAATATCTGGTCAAAGGGCTTAACGTTCAGACGGTGTTCGTGGGCTTTGACCACGCGTTCGGCCGCGGCCGCGCGGGGAACGTGGGGGAATTAAGGCGCCTGGGGAAAAAAATCGGCTTCGGGGTTAAAATGGTGCGGCCGGTCAAGCTGCGCCATACTGCCATAAAATCATCGATCATACGGGAACTGATCGCGCGCGGGGATTTTAACCGTGCGATCAGATATCTTGGCCATTCCTATCGGCTGACCGGAAAAGTGGTGAGGGGAGAGAGGCGAGGTCGGACGCTCGGATTCCCGACCGCCAATCTGAAACTTGACGAACATAAACTCATTCCCCAGCACGGCGTTTACGCCGGGACTGCTCTGGGACGGCGCTGCGTGGTCAATATCGGAGCCAGGCCGACCTTTGGCGCGGACGGAGTGGCGATCGAGGTCCACATTCCGGGATATTCCGGCGACCTTTACGGAAAAACGATCGCGGTCGAGCTGGTAAAAAAGATAAGGAATGAGATCCAGTTCCCGGATGTGCGGGAATTAAAAGAGCAAATCCTCAAGGATATTGCTATTTCCCGAAAGGTTATGTTATAATAAAAAAGAATTCAATGAGAATAGGAGATGGATTTTGAAAAAGGAAGAGAGAACCGCATTGATCGATAAATTCAAGACGCACGACGGGGATACCGGGTCGTCGGAAGTGCAGATCGCGCTTTTGACCGAGAGGATCAACCAAATGGTTGAGCATTTAAAGACGCACAAGAAGGACCAGCACAGCCGCCGCGGCCTTCTGGTGATGGTCGGAAAGCGCAAAAGACTTTTACGCTATCTTGAAGGAAGCGACTCTAAAAAATACGAAGCCCTCACCGAAAGCCTCAAACTAAGATGATAAACACAGTAGAAAAAAAACTTCCTGACGGCAGAATATTGACCATGGAAACCGGCCGCGTGGCGCGTGAAGCGGGAGGCTCGGTCATTGTGCGGCTGGGCGACACTATGGTTCTGGCTACCGCTACCATGGCCTCCACCCCGCGCGAAGGGATCGATTTTTTCCCTCTGCTTGTCGATTTTGAAGAAAAGCTGTACGCCGCCGGGAAGATCCCCGGCGGATTTTTTAAGCGCGAAGGCCGTCCTTCTGAAAAGGCGATCTTAAACGCGCGCAAGGTTGACCGCCCGATCCGCCCGATGTTCCCGGAAGGTTTCCGCAACGATGTCCAGATCGTGGTCACGCCGCTTTCGGTCGACCAGGAAAATTCACCCGACGTGCTGGCGATCATCGGCGCATCCGCCGCCCTTTCGATCTCGCAGATCCCTTTTGAAGGGCCGATCGCCGGCGTGCGCGTGGCAAAAGTTGACGGAAAGTATATCGTTAATCCGACCACCGCTCAGATGAAGGAATCATCGATCGACCTGGTGCTTGCCGGGACGTACGCCGCGGTCTCGATGATCGAGTCGGGAGCGGACGAGGCTTCAGAAGATGACATGCTTGAGGCGATCAAGGCCGGGCATGCAGTTATTAAGGAATTGATCGAGATGCAGAACGAGCTGGTCAAGAAAGCCGGCCAGCCCAAGGTTAAAGTGGAAGTTTATAAGATCGACGAGCGGGTCCGAAAGCTCGTTCACGAAAAAGCCGCGAAAAAGATCGAAGCCGCGCTTTGCATATCGGACAAAGACAAGCAGACCGTGGAGTTTAACAAGATCCAGGAAGAAATAAAAAAAGCGGCGGCGGCGGACGCGGAATTGTCGCAGATACTGGCCAAGCATCCCGGCGACATCAAGGCCGTGATCGAAGAGATCGAATATGACGCCATGCGCAACATGGTCCTTAATACCGGCAAGCGGGTGGACGGCAGGGGGCCCAAGGACATCCGTCAGATCAGCTGTGAGATCGGCGTGCTTCCGCGCACCCACGGTTCGGCGATCTTCACCCGCGGACAGACCCAGGTGCTGACGGTGGCCACGCTTGGCTCGAGCGGCGAAGAGCAAAGGCTCGAAGGTTTGGACCTCGAAGAAACCGGCAAGCGCTACATGCATCATTATAATTTCCCCGCCTACTCGGTGGGGGAAGTCCGTCCCTTAAGAGGCCCGGGACGCAGGGAGATCGGACACGGGGCGCTGGCTGAAAGAGCCCTGCTCCCGGTCATACCGTCCGCAGAAGATTTCCCGTACACTATTAGATTGGTTTCCGAGGTTTTGGGTTGCAACGGTTCGACCTCGATGGCCTCGACCTGCGGCTCGACCCTGGCGTTAATGGACGCGGGGGTCAAGATCGAATCTCCGGTCGCCGGCATTTCGGTCGGATTGATCTCCGAGGGCGATAAGCATGTAATGATCACCGACATCCAGGGTTTAGAAGACCATCTTGGCGATATGGATTTTAAGGTTACAGGGACCCGCAAGGGCATTACCGCGATCCAGGTAGACATCAAGATCAAAGGATTATCGTTCGACCTGATCAAGCAGGCGCTCAATCAGGCTAAGGAAGGCCGCCTGTATGTACTTGATAAAATGGAAGCGGTGATCGCCCAGCCGAGAGCCGATCTTTCCCCGTTCGCGCCCAGAGTTATTTCCTTCAAGATCAATCCCGAGAAGATCGGAATGGTGATCGGCCCGGGCGGCAAGATGATCAAGAGCATAATCGAGGAGACCGGCGTCCAGATCGACATCAATGACGACGGCACGGTCAATATCACGACCAACGATCACGAGGCGGCGGAAGCGGCCAAGAAAAAGATCGATGACCTTACTTTTGAGCCCAAGATCGGAGATGTTTTCAATTCCGAGGTCGTCCGGATCATGAATTTCGGCGCGTTCGTCGATCTGCCGGGAGGCAAAGACGGGCTCATCCATATCAGCCAGATCTCGCCCCAGCGCATTGCGAGGGTGGAAGACGCGCTCAAGCTCGGAGACAAGGTCATAGTCAAGGTCGTAGAGAAGGATGATATGGGGCGCATCAACCTCACGCTGAAAGGCGTGACCGAAGAAGAAAAAAAGCGCGCGCGCTAAATAGAGCATGGACGGATCAGTAACCACCGTCGTAATTTTAATATTTGTTTTTTCGATCATCGGTTCGGTCACCGGCAAGCATCCCAGCGTTTCAAGGCCTCCAAATTATCCGACCACAACGGTCCCGGCGTCAGAGCCGACTTACGATACTTCGCAGACCTATTCGACGGTCGATGTTCCCGTCCCCGCGGCCGATTATCTGTCCGGGTTCGCCGAAGGGCTGGGGGGCGGCATACGGAAGTTCATTCAAAGCTACGCGGTCAAGATCGATCCCTGGGAAAGCGACAGCATTACCGATTCTATCCTAAAATACAGCCAGACCTACAATGTAAACCCGAAGCTGGTCTGCGGGCTGATCGCCCGCGAGTCGCGCTTCAACCGGTTCGCGGTCTCGTCTTCCGGAGCGCAGGGGCTGGGGCAGCTGCTGCCTTCGACCGCTACCGGCCTGGGGATATCGGATCCGTTCGATATCGATCAGAACGTGATGGGCACAACCAGGTATATCAAGTCCCTGCTCGACCGTTTTACCGGACCGAGCAAGGTGCCGTTCGCGATCGCCGGCTATCTGGAGGGCCCGAACGCGGTCAAAAGGAACAACGGTTTCCAGGGCCATTCCAAAAGCTACGTCGAAGATATCTTAAAAATAGCCAACCGCCTCTAAAGACGAAGATTTACTCCCGCTGACGAAAATCGCTCCGATCATCTTAAAAACTCCGATATTTTCCGGCATATAAATTGCTGTTTGTTATCCGGGGTGATATAGATGGAGATAAAAGGGGAGCA
>CAIYXV010000042.1 GCA_903930225.1 uncultured bacterium
GAGGGGCTTTATCGAACTATACTTGACAGCGTATCTCATGAGATCAAAACGCCGGTTACTTCGATCGTCGGCATATCGTCGGCCCTGCAGGACGCCAATATAATTGGCGACCGTAACAAACTGTCCGATCTGGCCCGTGACCTGTCTGATTCGGCGGAACGGTTGAACCGGATCGTCACGAATTTGCTGGATATGTCGCGGCTGGCCTCCGGCATGCTTTCGATCAAGAAGGATTGGCAGGAGGTCAGCGAACTGATCAACGTTTGCATCCGGCGATTGAGCGATAAACTGGGAGGGCATCGGGTAAGGACCGAGATCGCGGACGGGCTGCCTTTGATCAAGATCGATTTTGCCCTGCTTGAACAGGCGCTGCAGAACGTTCTCTGGAATTCGATCAATTATACGCCGGAAGGGACCGAGATCATGATTCGGGCTTTCCGGGAACAGGACCGGGTCGCGATTATGGTTGAAGATAACGGCCCCGGCGTAAGCGAGGATGAGCTTCCCTTCATCTTTGATAAATTCTACCGGACCAAGGGAGCTCCGCCCGGGGGAACGGGCCTGGGGCTTGCGATCGCGAAGGGCGTGGTCGAATCGCACAATGGTACGATCGAGGCTTATAACCGAAAAGAAGGGGGCCTTGAAGTAAAGATCACGCTTCCGATAGAGGAACAGCCGGAGATCGGGGAACTGCCGAGTGAGTAGCGGCGCGAAGATCCTCGTCATAGACGATGAAAAATCGATCCGTAAATTGCTGGATATCAGCCTGACCTCCGAAGGGTATAATGTGTCTCTGGCCAAAACCGGCAAAGAAGGCCTGCTTCAATTATCCAATATCCATCCGGATGTAGTAATCCTTGACCTTGGTCTTCCCGACCTGGCCGGGATAGAAGTCTTAAAAAATGTAAAAGAAAGAGGGTCGACCCCGGTCATTGTTCTGACCGTAAGAAATTCAGACACAGAAAAAATATCGCTTTTGGACGCGGGAGCCGACGATTATCTGACCAAGCCTTTTAGCGTAGGCGAATTGTCCGCCCGGATCAGGGTCGCTTTGAGGCACAGTTTAAATCTCAAGGAAGAGCCGATTTATAAAATGGGGCCGCTAAAAATTGATTTTAACGACCGCACGGTCGGGATCAATGACGAAGAATTAAAATTGACTAATACAGAATTTAATCTATTAAAGGTGCTGGTCCAGCATGTCGGAAAGATCGTGACCCAAAAACAACTGTTAAGCGAAGTCTGGGGCCCGCATGCGGTTGGGCAGTCGCATTACTTAAGGATATATTTCGGACAGCTCAGGAAGAAGCTGGAGAAATATTTGTTGTCCGACCTGATCGTAACGGAACCAGGAGTAGGTTACCGCTTGAACAGTAAGATCCTCGAAAAAAACGAATAGCAGTTAATCCCTGATAATATTCAGTTTTGGATGGCGTCTTTAAAGTTATCCCGCAGAAAATGAAGGAATATCCCATAATGGAAGATCGGCTTTAGCCCGCCGAGAACCCCGGCATGACTACCGCCGGTCGAGACCGCGCGCAGCGCCTCCGCGGTCGAATAGCCTTTCTCCTCCACCAGATACTTGGCGATAACGATCCCGGTCCGGTCGGCGCCCCAGGCGCAGTGAATATAAACCGATGACTTCATAGCCTCTCTTATTCGCAGCCATTCTTCCCGGTTCGGGGTTTTAAAGGCGTTCATCGGGACATGGAGCAGTTTGAGCCCCGCTTGGTCCAACAATGATTTGTATCGATGATAGATACTTTTTGTGTCTTCCAGGTCGACGACCTGATCCACGCCTTTGGATTTTAGATAACTAAGAATAGAGAGAACGGCCTGGTCGCTGTTGCCAAAATCGTTAGCCGGGTTGAACGGATGGCCGCCGGCGTGGATATGCCCGTCGATGATGCGATAGTTATAGGGCAGGGGACCGCTTCCGTTTACCTGATTGGCGGGGAACTTAACACAAACGGAGCCTGCCGCCAAAGAGAACGACGATGCGGCGATCAGTGCGACCGCGATAAGCAGGCCTGCTGACATTTTTCGTCGCATCGTTTTAAGCATGCTGAATTATAGCATCGTAATAAAAAAATAACGATCGATGGAACCTTCTTCAATCCCGCGCGGAGCTTTATGCCCAAGTTCCGGCCTGCGTGTCAGGGGGGCGTCATGCCCCTCTGACGTTCCGCTTCGCTCAACTCCACCCATACAACTTGTATTAAATAATTACGCGAGATACAATTAACGCAGATTTGAAAGATTTTAAAAAGGGAGGCAACAACATGGTTGAGTTATTGCTGGTAGTTCTTTTGGTGATTGTTATCTTGCGGGTAATATAAGGTAGAAATGCCCAATGCAGCTTGAAGTCCGCGGCCTTACCAAGGTCTATGACAAGAAAAGCGGTCTTCACCCGACCAGCTTCAAAGTAAATAAAGGGGAATTCATTGCCATTGTCGGCCATAATGGCGCAGGCAAATCAACCCTCTTGAAGATCTTGGGCAGCTGGATCCTCCCCGACAGCGGACAGGTATTAGTTGATGGGATCGATCTTAAGAACAGATTAGCATTTGTAAAGTTGGTCGGCTTTGTCCCTGAAACCCCCAATCTTTTTGACTTTTTTTCCGTCGAATACAACCTCAAACTGTTTGCCGGATTTTTTCAGGTCCCTTCTTCACGGATAGAAGAGATCCTGAAGGAATTCGACCTTTTGCCTTTTCGAAAAAAAAGGATACAGGTATTGTCAAAGGGGCTAAAACAAAGGGTAAGCATAGGCCGATCTCTTTTGGCCGATCCGCCGGTAATGCTCTTTGACGAACCGACGGTCGGGCTCGACTTTGAGATGACGAAAGAAGTCTACCGGCTGTTAAAAAGCATCCATGCCCGGGGAAAAACCATTATCTTCACTTCCCACCGGCCCGAAGAGATCCGAACCCTTGCCACGCGCATTCTTGTCCTGCATCAGGGAAACATGGTGTTTGACGGACCGCCCGATGAATATTTCGGATCAAAAGCGTATAAGGACCTGTATCTATGATAAAAAATTTAGCGGCATTGATCAAAAACGATATTGCCATAGCGTTTAAAAATAGATCGGTCTATCTTATCCTTTTTATCCCCCTGTTTGCCGTTCTATCATTAAATTTAGTAGATCCGTCAAACGAGGCCTCTCAGGCAACAAGGATCGGGATCATCCGAAATGAAAACTATCCATTCGTCATCATGAAAAGCATCCGGTCAGCCGATAAATTATTCATTGTTGCCATGGTAAAAAGCGTGGAAGAAGGAATAAATAAACTCAAGGCGAAAGAATTAGACGGCATTCTGACAAAAACCAAAAATGGAGCAAATACCCTGGAGCTTTTGGTTTTGAAAAAAGATTCTTTCCAAACACTGGCGATAGTTTCCGGCCTCACCGCGCTGCAAAGGTCTGCCGAGGGCAAAAGCGCCAGCTGGATCTTAGATATAAAGCCGCTGCACGAAGAGGGGATCCAAAAGCATGCTTTGCCCACCTGGGTTTTAATGTCGGTCCTTATTGTGGGGTTCATTATAATGCCCGCGCAGGTCGCCGAAGAAAAAGAAAAAAAATTACTTCTGGGGCTTCTGCAGACCCCTATGCGTGAGATTGAGTGGGTGTTTGCCAAGCTGTTTTTGGGGATGATCCTAACGTTTACGGCAGTATTGCTGCTCCATGTGATGGGAGGGTTTGATTTTGGGGATATACCAAGTTATGCCTTATTTCTGGCAGCCGGGGGGTTTTGTTTCAGCTCTTTTGGGATCTTGCTTGGGTTTCTGTGCGGAAGCCAGGCCAGCGCCAGGACCCTGGGAGTTCTTTTTTACCTGCCGTTCATGTTCCCCGCCGCGTTATCCGATATTTCGCAAAAATTAAGCGCGGTCGCTCCGATCTTTCCGTCCTATCAATTTTACCAGCCGATCAGGTCGATCCTTCTGGAAGGCGGCAAGATATCAAGTTTCCCAATGGAGTGGATATATTTATTATTAGTAGGTGTGATCGCTTGTATGATATCGATCCGATTAATGAAGTTGCGCTGGCTGATGTAAGGGCCGATTACCTGACAGAGAACCTTTAACATTGGGTTATAGCCCCACGGGGAATCTCACTCGCTCATTTCATTCGCTCTTCAATCTCGCCAAAGGCGGATCGACGTTCCGCTTCGCTCCACTGCTCCCCCGGAGACAAAACTATCGTTTTTTCTCCCTCCATGCTTTGCATGGAGCCTCCCTCTTTTTCACGTTCGAATCCCAAGTTAATAGTTATTGAAAAATCGCAGGTTGATCAGGAAAAAAATAGCCCCACGGGGATTCGAACCCCGGCGTTCAGCTTGAAAAGCTGATGTCCTAACCCCTAGACGATGGGGCCACAACTCACTTCGTTCGTAATGGCCAATTTCCAATTTTCAAATGACAAATTAATGTATTATATAATATCGCAAAGCGATACCAACATTTGACATTTGCCTGCCTGCCGGCAGGCAGGTCATTAGTCATTTGACATTAAACAAAGAATATCAGAATAATGAGAGAAATTCAAGGTAACCGCTTAGATCTCTTTCAGGTATTCCCTTAATTTCTTGGCCCGGGTGGGGTGTTTCAGTTTTCTGAGCGCTTTGGCCTCGATCTGGCGGATGCGCTCGCGGGTGACGTGGAACTCGCGCCCCACTTCTTCCAGCGTCCGCGGATGCCCGTCGTCCAGCCCGAAGCGCAGTTTCAAAACGGTCCGCTCCCTATCGGATAGCGAACGCATCACTTCTTCCAGGTCTTCTCTTAACAGCCCGTGCATTACCACTTCGTCGGGGCCGGCGATGGCCGTGTCCTCGACAAAATCCCCGAGCCGCGATGATTCCTCGTCTCCCACCGGCATTTCGAGCGACAGCGGGACCTGCGAGACTTTGATGATCTCGCGGACCTTATGGACCGACATCCTGGAGCGGCGCGCGATCTCCTGCTCGGTGGGCTTGCGGCCCAACTCCTGCAGCAGCTGGCGGCTGGTCTTTCTTAAACGGTTGATGGTCTCCACCATGTGCACCGGGATGCGGATGGTGCGGGCCTGGTCGGCAATGGCGCGCGTGATCGCCTGCCGGATCCACCAGGTGGCGTAAGTCGAGAATTTAAAACCTTTCCGGTGGTCGAATTTCTCGACCGCGCGGATCAGGCCCAGGTTTCCTTCCTGTACCAGGTCAAGGAAAAGCAGTCCGCGGCCGGTGTATTTTTTGGCGATCGAAACCACCAGGCGCAGGTTTGAGTTCACCAGTTTGTGCTTGGCTTTGATCTCTCCAACTTTTACGCGCTTGGCCAGGCCGACCTCTTCGGTGCCCGAAAGGAGCGGGTAGCGCCCGATCTCGCGGAGGTACATACGGACGGTGTCGTCGACCCCCATGCCGCGCATTTCCACCAGCTCGCCGGTAAGCTCTTCCTCTTTGAAAAGGGGCTTCTTCTTTTCTTCGGCGATGTCAAAGCCATGGTCCAGCAGGGCTTCGATCGCGTCCAGATTCTTCTCCGGTTCAGGGTAAACCGCGAGTATTTCTTCCGGGGTGATAAAGCTCTTCTTGCCTGACTTGATCTGGTCGATCAGTTCTTTTTTATCGATCACTGATGCTCCTCCTTATTCTCTATCGGGCCACGGTCCTTAGAATTTCACTCAACGACTTGTACTCCGAGTTCAGCTTTTTAACCGTTTCAAAATTACCCGATTTTTCCTGTTCGTTAATGTCCTGCCGCACCCGGTCGATCTGTTTTTTGATATTAAAACCCTTTACCACGTTGATGCAGTCCTTTACCATCAGGCTGATATCCGCGGCCGGGCTTTCGCTAAGCAGCGATTCCCTTACGATCCGTTTCTGGTCCTCGGATCCGAGGACCTCTTCCAGATGAATGGCGGGAATGGTTTCAAGCTTATTGAATATTTCCCGGTAATTGGGATCGGACAGCTCATCAAGCTCGATCCCTTCCTTGATCAAGCCATATGCTTCTTCAGACGTCAGCGCCAGGTAGATCAGGCTCTTTTCCGCTTCCGCGACCTTGTCCGGCGGCCGTTTGGTGATCGCCTTGAGCGGCGCGCCATATGACCGTTTATAAAAAGATCTTTTCCTCATCTCGGCTGTAAGCAGTTCCTCATCGGTCCCGATCAGTTTGGCCGCGAGCTTCAAATATTCTTTCTGTACGATTCGGTCCTTTTCTTTCGCCAAAAGTCCCGCCACCTCATAGGCGGCGCGGGACCGGGGCTCGATCTCCTTTATGTTATAGCGCGAGATAATGCGATGGACCTTGAATTCCATCGCCGGCATCGAGACTTTCAGTTTATCCTCAAAAGCCTTCGGCCCTTCCGCCTTGATAAACTCATCCGGATCTTTATATTTGCCAAGATCAAGTATCCTTACCATCAGTTCCGCTTCGTTTAGAACTTCGTAAGCCCGCTCGGAAGCGGCAAACCCGGCCGCGTCCGAATCAAATGCCAGGACCACGATATCAGCAAATCTTTTTAATAGTTTTGCCTGGTTAAGGGTGAACGCAGTGCCAAGCGGCGCGACCGTATTTTGAAAACCGGCTTCGTGGGCGCTTAAAACATCCACATTGCCTTCGACCAGGATCGAATATTTCCTCTTTTTTATCTCGTCCTTTCCCAGGTTGAGGCCAAAAAGATTGTCCCCCTTGCTGAAAATAACGGAATCGGGAGAATTTAAATATTTCGGCGGCTCGTCCTTTAAGGCCCTGCCGGAAAATCCGATCACCCGTCCCCGGACATCGCAGATCGGGAACATGAGGCGTCCGCGGAAACGATCGTAATACCCTGTTTTTTCCTTTCGCGGCAAAATAAGCCCCACTGCTTCGATATCTTCAACTTTTGCTCCGCGGGAGAGAAGATGTTTAAAGAGCGCGCCGAAATCGTCTTCGGCAAAACCGAGACGGAATTTACCTTCCGTCTCCGGGCTTATCTTGCGGGTGGAAACGTAAGCTCTGGCGGATTCACCTCTATTTGATTCGAGATTGGCGCGAAAGAACTTGCAGGCCATCTCGGTTATTTCATAAAGATGGTCTTTGTATGTTTTTAGCGCGGCGTTGCCTTTTGACTTTTCAACCTCGATCCCGATTTTTTCGGCCAGGAACCCTACCGCTTCGGGAAAATCCATCTTTTCCATCTTCATGATGAAGGCGAACACGTTGCCGCCTTCGCCGCAGCCGAAGCAGTGGAAAAGCTGTTTGTCCTGCGAGACCGTGAATGAAGCCGTCTTCTCGGAGTGGAAAGGGCAGAGCGCCAGATAATTTTTGCCGCGCTTTTTTATCGGCAGGTACTCCGATATGATCGCTACGATGTCGGACTTCTCCCTGATCTCTTCTACTTTTTCCTTTGGTATCAAGCCGTCCTCCACTCGCGGGGCACGAATAATTCCTCGAACTTGTTGATGGCGAACCGATCGGTCATTCCGGCGATAAAATCGACCGTGTGCTGCAGCTGGTCCGCTTCCGCCACCCCGTTGCGGAATTCTGGATCGTCATAATGGTAATGCCGGAAAAGAAGAGTGAGCATGTCCGGCACCTTGCCTTCTTCTCTTTTAGCAAAAGGGTTGGTGTATACGTGTTCGTACATAAACGCATAAAGACCGTTCATGGCGTCCTCAACCCGAGAGCTCATAATGATATCCGGTTTTCCCCGGCTGTGGTCGATCAGGTCGGAAACGAAAGTATTCAGAATGTTCTCTCCTAGAACATTCATGTATTTTCCCGGGATCTCTTTTTTCTCAAGGACTTTTGCGTTGAGGGCGTCTTCGATATCGTGCCTAAGATAGGCGAACCGGTCCGAATGCCTCACCAGCTTGCCTTCAAGGGTTTTCGGCCACGGCTCTTCGCTGGGATGGTTCCGGATCCCTTCAATCACCTCTGCGGTGAGATTCAGGCCCTTCCCGTCCTTCTCAATACATTCGACGACCCGCACGCTTTGCAGATTGTGATAAAAATGGATCCCGAAATTCTTGAATAAAATATCATCAAGCGCGTGCTCGCCGCCGTGGCCGAACGGAGTGTGGCCGAGATCATGCCCCAAAGCGATCGCCTCGGTTAGATCTTCGTTAAGCTGCAGCGCGCGCGCCAGGGTGCGGGCGATCTGGGAAACCTCCAGCGTATGCGTCAGCCGGGTCCGGTAATGGTCCTCGACCGGGGAAATAAACACCTGGGTCTTGTGTTTCAGCCGCCTGAACGATTTGCAGTGAATGATCCGGTCCCGGTCCCTCTGGTAATCGGTCCGGTAAGGATCTTTTTCCTCGGGCCGCTTTCTGCCGGCCGTTTTTGAGGATCGCGCGGCGAACGGAGAGAGGAACTGGTCCTCTCTCCGTTCGATCTCTTCTCTAATGAGCATTAAGCCCCCAGTGTCCCGATGATCGGGACGGAAATCTTACTTCGTGGAATATTCTTTCTTCGTTTTTTCTTTGATCACAGCCTGCGCCGCCGCCAGTCTGGCGATCGGAACCCGGTAGGGCGAGCAGCTTACATAGTTCAGTCCGACCTTGTGGCAGAACTCGACGGATTCCGGGTCTCCTCCGTGTTCTCCGCAGATCCCGACCTTGATGTCTTTTCTGGCCTTTCTTCCTTTGTTAACGGCCATTTCGACCAGCTGTCCCACGCCTTCGGCATCGAGCACCTGGAACGGATCGTTCTTGTAGATGCCTTTTTCGATGTAGGCGGGGAGGAACTTCCCGGCATCATCTCTAGAGAGGCCCAGCGTCATCTGGGTCAGATCGTTGGTCCCGCAGGAGAAGAACTCGGCCACTTCCGCGATCTTGTCCGCGGTGAGCGCCGCCCTCGGGATCTCGATCATCGTTCCGACCATGTAATCGATCTTTACTCCGTATTTTTTCATGGTGTCGGCCGCGACTTTCCGGACGATGTCGACCTGGTCCTGAAGCTCTTTGACGTCCCCGACCAGCGGGATCATGATCTCCGGTTTTACGGTGATGCCTTTTTTCTTGAACTCGCAGGCAGCTTCGATGATCGCCTGCGCCTGCATCTCGGTTATTTCCGGATAAATGATCCCCAGACGGCAGCCGCGGTGGCCGAGCATGGGATTGAATTCGTGCAGGAGATTGATCTTGTGATGGATCTTTTCTAGGGAGACGCCCATTTCCTTGGCCATTTCTTCCTGCTGCGGCTTTTCGTGCGGAACGAACTCGTGCAGGGGAGGATCGAGCAGGCGGATGGTGACCGGCAGGCCCTTCATTGCTTCGAAGATGCCCACAAAGTCGCCCTTCTGCATCGGGAGCAGTTTGGCGAGAGCTTTTTTCCTGCCCGCGGTATCGTCGGCCAGGATCATCTCTCTTACCGCCTTGATGCGGTCGCCTTCAAAGAACATATGCTCGGTGCGGCAGAGGCCGATCCCTTCGGCGCCGAATTCGCGCGCAACCTTGGCGTCGTTGGGGGTATCGGCATTGGTCCGGACGCGAAGCCGTCTGATCTTATCGGCCCAGACCATGATCTTACTGAAGTCTCCCGAGAGCGTCGGTTTGATGGTGGGGACTTTTCCATTCATTACTTCGCCCGTGCTTCCGTTGATCGAGATCCAGTCGCCTTCTTTAATGGTGACACCGCTAACCTCGAACTTTTTTTCCTTATAATTGATGTTGAGCGCTCCGCAGCCGGCGACGCAGCATTTGCCCATGCCGCGCGCGACCACTGCCGCGTGCGAGGTCATGCCGCCGCGGGCGGTCAAGATACCTTCCGCCACGTTCATCCCGCCGATGTCTTCCGGCGAGGTTTCGATCCTGACCAGGATCACTTTTTTCCCTTCGCCCTGCCAGGCCTCGGCGTCATCGGCGTGGAAAACGGCCTGGCCGGTGGCGGCGCCGGGGGAGGCGGGCAGCCCTTTGGCGATCACTTCTTTTTTCGCCTTGGGGTCGAACATCGGGTGCAAAAGCTGGTCGACCTGTTCCGGGCCGATCCTGAGCACGGCCGTTTTGTAATCGATCAGCTTTTCGTCTACCATGTCGCAGGCAATCTTCAGCGCGGCGGCGGCGGTGCGCTTGCCGTTCCTGGTTTGGAGCATCCAGAGCTTACCTTTCTGAATGGTGAACTCGATGTCCTGCATGTCGCGATAGTGCTTTTCGAGCTTTTTATAGATCGCTTCGAGCGTCTTGTATGCCTGGGGCATAACCTCTTCGAGCGTTTTCTGTTCTGCCGAGGTTTTGGTCGAGACGTTCACCGGCTGCGGCGTGCGGATGCCGGCCACTACGTCTTCTCCCTGGGCGTTGATCAGATACTCGCCGTAAAACTTGTGCTCGCCGGTCGACGGGTTGCGGGTAAAAGCCACGCCGGTACCCGAATCGTTCCCCATATTGCCGAACACCATTGCCTGCACGTTAACCGCCGTTCCCCAGTCGTGCGGAACTTTATTGATCGTGCGGTATTTGATCGCCCGGTCGCCCATCCATGACCCGAAGACCGCTTCGATCGCGCCCCAGAGCTGCTTCCACGGATCCTCCGGGAAATCCATTCCTTTCTTTTCTTTGATCGCCGCTTTGAACTTCCAGACCAGCTCTTTTAGATCATGGACGTCCAGGTCCACATCGAGCTTGATCCCCTTCTTTTTCTTTACTTCATCCATGATCTCTTCGAACGGATCGATGTCGGTCTTGGTCTGCGGTTTGAGATCCAATACGACGTCGCCATACATTTGGACGAACCTCCGGTAGGCGTCCCAGGCGAACCGTTCATTGCCCGATTGTTCGGCCAGGCCTCTCACGGTCTCGTCGTTTAGGCCGAGGTTAAGAACGGTATCCATCATTCCCGGCATCGAGATCCTCGCGCCGGAGCGGACGGATACGAGCAGGGGGTTGTTATTGTCGCCAAATACGGCGCCCATGGTTTTTTCGATGTGTTTGATCCCTTCTTTGATCTGGCCGTAAAGGGCCTTAGGATAATTCCGGTTCATTTTATAATAGACCGCGCACATCTCGGTCGTGATGGTGAAACCAGCCGGGACCGGGATCCCCAGTTTTCCCATTTCCGCCAGGTTGGCGCCTTTGCCCCCCAGCAGATTTTTCATATCCGCGCTCCCTTGCGACTTCGCCCCTCCGAAAAGATATATGAACTTTTTCCCTTTTTCCGACTTCGTAGCCATTTTACTTTTCCTCCCTTTCTATCTCAGGAAGCTGGTGGAGCTGGGGGGAGTTGAACCCCCGACCTCTTGACTGCCAGTCAAGCGTTCTCCCAACTGAACTACAGCCCCACGCCGGCTTATTGTTTCCTTCAAATATGATAAACCACTGCCTCCGTCCCCCAGAGATCCTCGAGGTTATAGTAGGCGCGCTGTTCGGGATCCATCACGTGAACCACGATCGACCCCAGATCCAGTATCACCCACCCGGACTCAACCTCGCCTTGCCACCTCACTTTCTCTTTAAGCTTCTTTCCGATCTCGGTTATTACCGCTTTGATCTGCGGCCGCGAATCAGCGGTCATGACCACCATGTAATCCAACACCCGTCCCTCGGCCCTTATATTAAGAATAAGGATATCCTGCGCCTGCTTTTCCTCTCCGGCAGCCACGATCAGGTCCAGGGCGCTTTTCAATTAGCAGGCTCCTTGAAATATTCCGAAACGACCCGCCTTACCATTTCGTAATCGGGCTTCATGTAATAAACGCCGTTCATCATCATGTCCGATCCGGAAAGGGTGGACATGTGGATCTGGCCGAACTCAACTATCTTTCTCATGTTGATCGCCAGGCCCAGGATCTCTCTGGTGTTCAGGTTGGTCTCAAGGTAAGAGCACATCTGCAGCACGATCTGCGGCGAACGGATCAGGTTCTTTTTATCCATGATCTGCGAAGCCAAGGCCTGTATGAATTTTTGCTGCCTTAAAATTCGGGAAAGGTCCCCGTCATCGTGACGGTATCTTAAGTATGCGACCGCGTTGCGGCCGTCGAGCTTTTGCACTCCCGGTTGAAGATCGATAAAAAGATTTTGAGAGTGGTCAATGTAATACAATCTTTTTTCCACATCGATCGTGACCCCCCCGATATCGTCGATCAGTTTAGCCAGCGCGTCGGTATCCACCGTCAGGTAATAGGGGATCTTAACGCCCAGAAAGTTCTCGATCGTTGAACGGGAAAGTTCGACTCCGCCAAAAGCATAAGCGTGGTTGACTTTATCCAGCCCCCGGCCCGGGATCGAAACGATCGTATCCCGGGGAATGGAAACGACATTGACTTCGTTTTTAGCCGGATCGATATGCAGAACCATGATCGAATCCGAGCGGTGGATCATATCTCCCTGGTCCAGGCCCATTACCAGGATGTTGGTCTCCGTCAAGAATTTTTCCCCCGGCAGGAGCGTGAGGATCGTTTCAAATATCAGAAAACGCGAAAAGATCGCGAGGATGAATCCAAGTAAAGCGGAAAAGGCGATCAGCAATATAAGTGAGGCTCCGATAAGTATTACGGGCCTCTTCCGGTTCCGTTTGGGAGGGGTTGATTGCAAAGCTTCCCCGGCCGCGTTCTTATTGGGAGCGCTGTTCTCAAATATCTTTTTTAAATATTCGTTATTATCCATTCCTGATCCAGTCATTTTCTCCTCATTAGGCCCGCCTGCTCGCCTCGCGGCGAAGCGGGCCGGCCGGCAGGTGCGCGTTCCGCGTCTTGATCATTTCCGGAAATATCGGCGATCCGTCCGCTATAAGGTGGCGGATCATTGAATTGGTAGATTCCACGATCGCGGCATCAATGTTCCAGGCCGCGAGTCTCCTCACTTTGTTGACGCCCTTATAGTCGCGATCCGCTTCGATATGATCAGCCAAATAGATGATCATATCCAAACGGCTCATTTTCCCCGCTCCAACCGTATGCCTTTCGATCGCTTTTAAAATATCCCGATCGGTTATTTTAAAAGCGCACCGGGCAATGATCGCGCTCAGCTTCGCGTGAAGTAGTTTCGGCTCCAGTCTTTCGATCGGCCCGGGTTTGAGGCCCCAGGACAAAGCCTGTTCGAGCATCTGTTCCCGGCCCATAAATCGCGAGCAATCGTGCAAAAGCGCGGCGATCGCGGTTTTTTCCCCGGATACCCGGTATTTTTTCGCCAGGGCCAGCGCCTTCTGTTCTACTCTGAGAGAGTGATGATACCGGTCGGACGGAAGAAGATCTTTTAATTTTTTCTTGATCTCATGGATATCCGTCATTTCTGCTTGGGACGCGCCTCGCTTACCGTTATCGACCTTTCCCCAAGACTATAGCCGTGCATGGACTTGATGACTTTTTCCGCGTCCTCGTCCGCAACCTCGATGAACCCGAATCCTTTGGACTTTCCGGTCTCGCGGTCCAAGATCATACGCGCGGAAATGATCGGAGCGCAGGCTTCAAATGCCTGGACCAGTTGCTCGTTGCTGGCAGACCAGGGGAGATTCCCTACATACAAAGTTTTAACCATCATTAACCTCCTTTTAGGCATAAAAAAACCAAGGCA
>CAIYXV010000043.1 GCA_903930225.1 uncultured bacterium
CTCCCTTAAGATCGATTCCAGAAGATAAGCAATAGTGGTCTTACCGTTCGTTCCGGTTATACCGATCAGTTTGAGCCGCTTGCCCGGGTAATGGTAAAACCGGGAGGCCAGCTCCGCCAGCGCCACGCGGGCATCGGGAACAATTATCTTTTGCACGCCCGGCGGCGCGGTAAAATCTTTTTCAGCAACCACATATGCCGCGCCCTTTTCGATCGCCTGCGGGATAAAATCATAGCCGTCGGATCTTAAGCCGGGGATGGCGACAAAAACATCGCCCGGATTTATTTTTCTGGAATCGTAGGAAAGGTTTTTGATTTTTATATCTTTTATATTCATTATTTCACCGGCTATCAAGACCACAAGACCTCACGACATCAAGACCAATAAAGGCTAGAAGTCATGAGGTCCAGTAGTCTTGAAGTCTATTTACCTCTTCTTATACCAGGTATTGTAGAACTCGGAGTATTCTTTCTGCTTTTCCTTAATCTGCTTCCACCAATCGGCATTTTTAACGTACCAGTCGACTGTTCTTGATATCCCATCCTCAAAATCGGTCCCCGGCTTCCACCCCAGCTGGGATTTTATCTTCGCGCAGTCGATGTCATATCTGCGGTCGTGGCCGGGACGGTCCTTGACGTATTCGATCATTGATTCCGGCTTTTTAAGCTTCGAAAGGATGAGCTTTACGATCTCGATATTCTGTTTTTCGTTCCCACCGCCGATATTATAGATTTCTCCGATTTTTCCGTCCCGCAGCACCAGGTCAAGCGCTTCGCAATTATCAAGAACAAAGATCCAATCGCGCACATTCAACCCGTCGCCATACAGCGGCAATTTTTGCCCCGACAGGGCATTGGTTATAAAAAGCGGAATGAATTTTTCCGGATACTGGAAAGGCCCATAATTATTCGATGACCGGGTGATGATTACCGGGAGGCCGTATGTTTTGTGGTAAGCTCTGACCAAAAGATCCCCGCCCGCCTTGCTCGAAGCGTACGGACTATTGGGATTCAATGGGCTGGTCTCGCTAAAGGAACCGGTCTCTATGCTCCCGTATACCTCATCGGTCGAGATCTGAACATATCTCTTAATGCCGCGCTTTTTCACCTCTTCGAGGAGGATCTAAGTACCATAGACATCTGTATTTATGAATGAACCGGCGGAAACGATCGACCGGTCGACATGGGTTTCGGCCGCAAAGTTGATGACCGCGTCCACTCCTTCCATGGCCCGGCTTACGGCGCCGGGATCGCAGATATCTCCCTTGATAAAACTGTACCTTTTATCTTTTTTAATATCGGCCAGGTTCTCCGGATTGCCGGCATAGGTAAGCTTGTCCAGGTTGACGATTGAAATATCCGGATATTTTGAGAGCAGATAATGGATAAAATTGCTGCCGATGAACCCGCAGCCGCCGGTGACCAGAAGCTTCATATTCTTATTTTGCCTTCCACCAGATAGGTGGCGCGTTCGAGCGACTCGAACGTTCCCGCGTCAGTCCACCAGCCGCTGATCAGATCGTATTCCATCTGTCCTTTTTTGATATAGGCGTTGTTGACGTCGGATATTTCAAGCTCTCCCCGGGCCGACGGTTTTAATTTATTGATGATCTCAAACACTTCCGGATCATAAAAATAGATCCCGATCACCGCGAAGTTGCTCTTGGGTTTTTTTGGCTTTTCTTCGATCGACAGGACCTTTTTATTCTTTAATTCGACGACTCCGAAACGCTGCGGATCTTCTACTTCCTTAATCAGGATGCGGGAGCCCTTTTTCTGCTTTTCAAAGCCGGAAATGAACGGCTTAAGGTCGTCCTCGAACACATTGTCGCCCAGGATCACGACCATTTTATCATCGCGGGCGAACTCCCGGGCAAGCAATAGCGCCTGGGCGATGCCGCCCGCCTCATCCTGGACCTTGTACGTGAACTTGCATTTAAAATCTTTCCCCGATCCCAGCAGGGTGACGATGTCCCCCATGTGTTCCACGCCGGTAACAATAAGAATATCATCTATCCCAGCTGAGGTAAGTTTCTTGATCGGATAATAGATCATCGGCATTCTGCCGACCGGCAGCAAATGCTTATTCGTCACCTTGGTCAATGGGTACAGTCTTGAACCGGTGCCTCCCGCCAGAATTATTCCTTTCATAATAAATTCAGAAGCCCTCACCCTAGTTATTCCAAGTAAGTTATTTTTTACTTCTCCTCCCTCTCCCATAGGGAGAGGGACACAAGGTGAAGGTTCCTTAACCTCCTTTTTATTTCCTCCCCCTCTCCCCCTGGGAGAGGGGAATAAAAGGGGTGAGGGTTATTTTGCTCCCCTTATCGCCTTCTTTTGTTCTTTAATTATATGGCCGATCCCTGCCGCCGCGTGGTCAAGCAGTTTATCGAGCTCTTCTTTGGTAAATGGCGATCCTTCCGCCGTCCCCTGCACTTCTACAAACTTCCCCGATTCGGTCATGACCACGTTCATGTCCACTTCCGCTGTCGAGTCCTCGCCGTAGTTAAGATCGATCATCGGATGGCCGTCAACGATCCCGACCGATACCGCCGCCAGATATTCTTTGATCGGACTCTTATCGATCTTCTTGTCTTTGATCAGCCCCTGAACCGCGTCATACATCGCCACAAAACAGCCGGTGATCGAAGCGGTGCGCGTGCCGCCGTCGGCCTGGATCACGTCCGCGTCAAGAATGATCGATCTTTCTCCCAACTGCTCTAGGTCGACGACCGCCCTTAAGGAGCGGCCGATCAGCCGCTGGATCTCCTGGGTCCTTCCTTTAGGCCTGAAGTTTTCTCTCTGCGTTCTCTGCGTAGTGGCCCTCGGAAGCATCGCGTATTCGGCCGTGACCCATCCCTCTCCCGAATTTTTCTTGTAATGAGGAACGCTCTCTTCCACCGTCGCCGAACAGATCACTTTCGTATCCCCGAACTCGATCAGCACCGATCCCTCGGCATGCTTGATGAAATTCCGGGTAATCTTTATCGGGCGGACCTCGTCGGGCTTTCTTTTATCAGCTCTCAGCATTTGTGTTTTGCTTCCCTTGTACCGTTTTTACCAGGCGGTCACGGCCGGCCTTGACCGTCCTCAAAACGCGGGTGGTCGAAAGTTCAAGATTGGAGAGGACCTCATCCGCGTATTTGTCGGCCCCTTCGCGGATCTCCTTGGCCAGCTGATAGGCCTGCTGAATGATCTCGGTGGCTTTTCCCCGTTCGGAATCGGCCTGCTGGATCTCGAGTGTCGGACCAGGCGCCGCGATCTCCGCTTTTTTATCGGCTTTTTCCTGCGCGGCCGAGGGTTTATTGAACTCATCGCCGCCGGAAGCGACCAGCCGGATCTTGTCAATGATCTTGAGGAGCTGCTCTTCGTTAACGACCGTTTTTTTGGTGAGCGGGATCTTAAAGCCGTCCAGCACTACCGATTCGAGCGTGTCCAGAAGACCGAGGATTTTCATCATTTACCATCATTCTCCTTTTGTTTAAGCTCGTTTAATACATTATCGGGCACCATGCCCCGGACCGGGCCGCCCAGCTTGGAGATCTGTCTTACCAGGCTGGAGCTGAGATACGCGTATCTGGAATCGGTCATAAAAAAGATCGTTTCGATATTCGGGCACATCTTCCGGTTGGTCTGCGCCATCTGGAATTCGTATTCAAAATCGGATACCGCCCTCAATCCCCTGATGATCGCGCGCGCTTTTCTCTTCTTCGCGTAATCGATCAGCAGGCCCTTGAAGCTTTCAACCCTTACGTTCCTAAAATGCCGGGCCGCGCCCTTGATCATCCTCATCCGCGTCGCAAAATCAAAGTTGGCTTTCTTCTCCGGGTTTTCTATTACCGCCACATACACCTTGCCGAAGATCGAAGCCGCCCGTTCAATGATATCAACATGTCCGTTCGTTACCGGGTCAAAACTTCCCGGATAGACCGCTATTTTCATTTGTTCACCTGTTCCACCGTGTAAAAAGAGAATATTGTATCTCCATATCTCTGCTCGCGGAACTTGCCAAGCTTTCCGTAAACCGGGTCGATTATCTGCTTGAACCTGTGCTCCGCTATGACCACCGCCGTTGGGTTCAACAGGTCCGCGCTCCCGATAAACTTCAAGGCGTCATAAAGGCTTCTGCTGCCATAGGGAGCGCCGAGGAATATTATATCAAATTTCGCGTTCTTTTTATTGAGGATTTTAAGCCCCCGCTCGACCGGCAGGGCGAAGACCTCAGCGCGGTCCGAAAAACCGGTGTTTTCTAGGTTCTCCCGGATCACCATTACGCTTTTCTGATCGAGCTCGACGAAAATGGCAAGCTTGGCCCCGCGGGAGAGAGCTTCAATGCCGACCGCTCCCGATCCCGCGTAAAGATCAAGAAAAACGCTGTCGAAAATGACCGGCGCTAAGATATTGAAAAGCGCCTCCCGCGACTGTTCGGAAAGCGGCCGGATGTTCCCCTTAGGAACTTTCAATCTTTTTCCTCTGGCCAAGCCAGAGATCACGCGCAGCTGCATAATCCTCCTTTATAAATTCCTCCGCCGCCCCTCTCGCCAGCTTGAGGACTTTTTCATCCCTCACTATATCAGCCATCCGGAATTCAGGCAAACCCGACTGTCTGGTGCCGAAAAACTCTCCCGGCCCCCGGAGCTTAAGATCGACTTCCGCCAGCTTAAAACCGTCATTAAAATCAAGCATCGCTTTTATCCTTGCCCTGGCTTCTCCGGTCTTCGCATCCGCCATCAGCAGGCAGAACGATTCATCAGTTCCCCTGCCCACCCGTCCCCGAAGCTGATGCAGCTGCGAAAGCCCGAATCGCTCGGCATGCTCGACAGCCATGATCGTCGCATTGGGAATATCGATCCCCACCTCTATCACCGTGGTCGAAACCAGCAGTTGAATCTTCCCGTCTTTAAAGCCAGACATCACCTTGTCCTTCTCATCACTTTTCATCCGGCCATGGATCAACCCGACTTTAAATTCTGGGAAGACTTCGCGCTGAAGCTTCTCCGCTTCGACTGTCGCTGCTTTTAGGTCCATCTCTTCCGATTCTTCGACCAGCGGATATACGATGAACACTTGCCTGCCTTCGTTTACGTGCTTTCTCATGAACTCATATGCTTCGCGCCTTTTTGACGGCGGCACATAATGCGTCTTTACCGGTTTTCGCCCTGGCGGCATTTCGTCGAGATCTGACCGGTCCAGGTCGCCGTACAACGCCAGGGCCAGCGATCGAGGGATCGGTGTGGCGGTCATGAACAGGATATCGGGAGGAGACCCTTTCTGCGCCAGTTTCGCGCGCTGCCTCACGCCAAACCGGTGTTGTTCGTCTATTACCGCTAAACCAAGCTTTTTGAATTTAACGTTCTCCTCGATTAAGGCATGGGTCCCGATGATAATGTCTGCCTTATCGATAGTTTGCTTTTTCCCTTTTTTCTGCGTGGAGCCGGTCAGCAATTGGACATTAAAACCGGATAATATCCCAGATAATTTTTCAAAATGCTGATTGGCAAGGATCTCGGTCGGGACCATGATCGCCGCCTGATAGCCGTTCTGAACCGCGATCAGGGAAGCCAGGGCGGCGATGATCGTTTTGCCCGAGCCGACATCCCCCATCAGCAGGCGGTTCATGGGCCGAACGGCCGACATATCATCCTTGATCTCCGCCAAGACTCGTTGTTGCGCGCCGGTCAATTTATACGGCAGAGCCCCGATGAATTCCAAAAGCGCCTTTTCAGGGATGTTAAAGGCGATCCCTTTTTCTTCGGCGATCTCATTTTTTTTGATCAGAAGCCCGAGCTGAAAAATAAAAAAGTCATCGAATACCAGCCGGTAGCGCGCGGCTTCCACCGCGTTGATATCAACGGGGAAATGAAGCGTCATGATCGAAGGTTTCAGGTCGGTCAGATTGTATCTTTTCTTTATCTGATTGGAAAGCCGGTCCTCGACCAACGCCAGGCGTTCCTCCAGCGCTTTTCGGATCAGGTTCCGCAGGTATTTCTGATGTAATCCCTCGGTCAGAGGATAGATTGGGAGGATCTCCGGCTTTCCGCCGTGATCCATGTCCCACTCCCTTACCTGCAATTGGATCCCGCCGTCATAGAGGTTGATCTCCGGTTTGCCGGAAAGATACAGTTTCATGCCCGCTCTAAGCATTTTTGCCAGATACGGTTGATTAAAGAATACGGCGTTGATCCTGCCCGTATGATCGGCCAGCACGACCTTAAGCACCGAAAACCGGCCGCGCGCGTTCTTATTCTCGATCTTTTCGATCTCGCCCCGGACCAGAACGACTTCGCTGCCGGCAATGATCCGGTTTATCAGCACTATCCGGTTGCGGTCCTCGTATTCACGGGGGAAAAAATAAAGCAGGTCTTCGACCGTCCGGACACCCATATTAGACAGCAGTTTAGCCACCTTCGGACCGACCCCTTTGAGGTACTGGACGGGGGTATCAAGCTTGTCGTTTGACATTTTCATGATTTTATCATAAAATTAATGATCATGAGCAGAAAGTGTTTTATTTGCGGAAAAGAACCCGTGGTCGGCAATTCCGTAAGTCACAGCAACCGCAAGACCAAGACCCTCTGGTTTCCTAACCTCCAGATGATCAACATTATCGTTGCCGGCAAGAAAATAAAGGAATATGTGTGCACAAAGTGCATAAAAGCCGGTAAAGTGGCGAAAGCGGTCAGGTAATCTCCCCGTTATTCCGATTCCCGCTCCATTTTATCCCGAATGAACCTTTCGGTGGCAATCTCGTCTAAGAACTTGATCTCGGCGTCCTGCATCGCCTTGGTATATTGCTGAAGCTTTCTTTCTTTGTTCTTTTCGATTATCTTTTTATCTTTCATCGAGCTTAAAAGCTGTTCGCGCTGGTTCTCAAGCTGACGGCTCGCCTCGATCACTTTTTCGACCTGGTTCTCGATCTCCCCTTTGAGCACCCCCAGGTGGGAATGGCGGCGGAGGACCTTTTCAAAATCCGATACCTTTCCCGTAAAAGCTTCCCGGATCTCCTGTTCCTCGCCTTTTTTCTTGTCTTTGAGCGTTTCTTCTTTGTCTTTTTCGTCCAGGTATTCGCGTTTTTTTACCGCGAACTTCTCCTGCTCTTTCTTCTCCCTGATGCCGCGGACCTTAAGCACGGTTTCAAGAGTATATTTAAATTTTTTTCCCGCTTTTACTTCTTTTGCCATGTTCTGTTCCCTATCTGAAGATCGCCATCAGCTTTCTGACGGTATCTTCGTAGGCGACCTTTTCAAACGTTCCCTGCTTTAAAAATTCGTTCACCTGGTCGATCTTTGAAAGGGAATAATCGATCTTGGGGTTGCTTCCTTTAACGTAAGCGCCGATGTTGATCAGGTCTTCCGCTTCGTCATACCTCGCCAGAACCTCCCTTAATTTGGCGGCGGAAGACTTCTGCTCGTCCGTTACCAGATTCGACATGATACGAGAAACGCTGTGCGGAACGTCGATCGCCGGATAGTGGTTCTTGGCCGCCAGGTCGCGGGACAGAATGATGTGTCCGTCGAGGATCGAGCGGCATTGATCGGCGATCGGCTCGTTAAAATCATCGCCTTCGACCAGGATGGTATAAAGCGCGGTGATCGAGCCGACTATGGACGTGCCCGATCGCTCCATGAGTTTAGGAAGCATCGCGAACACCGACGGGGTATAACCGCGGGTAGTGGGCGGCTCCCCGGTCGCCAGGCCCACTTCCCTTTGCGCCATGGCAAAGCGGGTGACCGAATCCATCATCAAGATGACTTTATTGCCGAGGTCGCGGAAATACTCGGCGATCGCGGTCGCGACGAACGCGGCCTTGAGGCGGATGAGCGGGGGCTGGTCGGAAGTAGCCACTATGACCACCGATTTTTTAAGGCCCTCCTCCCCTAATGACTCCTCGATGAAATCCCTGACTTCGCGTCCGCGCTCACCGACCAGCGAGATCACGTTGACGTCCGCTTCCGCGTTTCGGGCGATCATGCCCATCAGAGTTGATTTTCCTACGCCTGAACCGGCGAATATACCCATTCTCTGTCCGCGTCCGATGGTAAGCATGCCGTCGATCGCCCGGACGCCGACCCTCAATATTTCGGTCACCCGGGGACGCCTTACCGGATCCGGCGGCTCCGCGTATAATGACCTCATCTCGCCGCCTGTGATCGGTCCTTTTCCGTCCATCGGTTCTCCCAGACCGGTCAATACCCGCCCTAAAACCTGAGGGCCGACATTTACCATTAGGGGTTTTCCGGCCGCCATTACCTGGGAACCGGGAGCGATGCCGGAGGTAGAACCAAGCGGCATAAGCAGAACTCTCGATTCCTTAAAGCCGACCACTTCAGCATATGCGTCGCGGTTTTCTTTTTCGATGCGGATGGAGCAGAGATCGCCGACCGAAACGCCGCCGACTTGCGCCTCAATGATCAGGCCTACCACCTGAACGACCTTGCCGATCACTCTTACCATCTCGGCGGTCTCTATCGCCCGATGATATTTTTCATAATCGATCTTCATTAAGATTCTTCCGACGTGCGGACTTTCTCGAGGGCTTCTTCGATCGATTTTAATTTGGTGGAGATGCGGGCGTCAACATAGCCAAGGTTAGTTTCCACGATGCAGCCCCCCGGTTCGATCGCCGCATCCTCGATCACCGAAAAGCTTTTTACCCCGTCCAGGAGACCGGACAGGCGGTCCTTATATTTTTTTATGTATTCCGCGTCCTCGCGGTTGGCGCGGACGATCACCTGTTCGCGGTCGGAGATGCGGTTGATGGCTTCGGTGACGATGTTCATGGAAACGTCGCGGTGAAGGGAGACCTCGGAGCGAATGATCTGCTCCGCGACCTTAAGCGCCAGGCGCAGGATCTCGGCTTCAGCGTCCTTTACGATCTTCTTGCGCTCGATCACCGCCTGGTTGAGCGTTTTCAGCGCTTCGGTTATCTTCTGGTCGGCTTCCGCTCGGCCGGATTCGTACCCTTCCCGTTTGGCCTGTTCGCCGATCGCAGACGCTTCCCGATGCGCTTTTTCGATTATCTGGCGGGCTTCGGATTCCGCTTCGCTGACGTCCATTCCGGCAGTATAAGCAGACGGAGCATAGGTGACTTCCTCCGCGACCGGCTGTTCAACCACCTCCACCGGTTTCTGCTCGATGACGATCTCGCCGGTTTCCTGGATGCGGTTTTTCTTGATCAGCGCCATATTTTATTTAAGCTTCTCCGCGAAATAATCCAATATCTTCCCTTCGATCTTCGGGGTGACCGGGGACTTTTTAATTCCGGCCAGAAGATCGGTCACGATGTCTTTTTGCGCCGTGATCTGGGAGAGGACCTCTTCTCTTTTTGCCGGGGAAAGAAGGGAGAGCACGAACGCGATCATCTGCGGCCTCTCTTCCGAAAGGATAAATGCCAACGCCTGCACCGGCGCCCGTTCCAGCGTTTCTTTCGGGGTTATATTTTCAGGTGGGGTTTCCATCGGAGGCGGCTGCACCTGCTTGATCACCGGATGGGGAGCAGAGGGCGAAGGCAGTGCGGTGTAGCTTCTAAAATCGGTGAGCACCTCCCCCAGCGCGTCCGGGGTTGGCGTCGGCAGATGATTGACGGAGGACGCGATGATATCGGCAAGCTCCTCCGGCAGATATCGCAATATCCTCGAAGAGGTGTCTGTTCCCAGGATCGACAGGAATATGGTCGCTTTTTCCTTTCCGGTAAGCTGCATTATTCCTCCGTCAGCCATTTTTTCAAAAGATTGGCTATTCTTTCCGGGTTGTTGCCCGCCATATTTTTTATCTCGTCGATCACCGAGACCGCTTCGGATTCGGTCGGCCCGGCGGAAGCTGCATCCAGGCCTCGGTTCTCAAACGGCGTTTTCTTTTCTTTTCGGGGACGGATAAGGTAAAGGATGATCAAGACCAGTACCAGTCCTGCCAGCGCGAAGATCGCCATGACCAGGGTAGACCGCATAGGTATCATTTGCATAATTGATCTTGGTTTTCTGGGGATCGGCGGCGTGGTCGCGTAATGAAAAGGTACCTTTTTCAGGATGATCTTGTCGCCGCGCTTGCTATTGTAAGCCACCACTTCCGCCACTGTCTGGTAAGTGTTCTTCTTGAGCTTCGGCGTCAGGTTCACGCGGTTGTCGACCAGGACGAAGATCTTTATCATCTTGATCGGCTGGACTAGGAATTCGGAATTGGACTTTATCTTAAGATTTGAGGTCTTTCCGCTTGAGGGCACGCCGAAATCTATCGATACTTTGGTTATGACGCCGTTCGGCGGATAGAACTGGTTTAGGATGTCCTGGATCTTGGCGGTAAGCTGCCTTTCATATTCTTCTTTCGCTTTGAGCTTAAGCAGTGTCTTTTCTTCCGCAGTCAGCGGCGGGCGGGCAACTTTCTCTTCTTTTTTTACCGCCGCCTGTGTGGGAGTCCCGGTCAATGGGGCGGCGACGGGTTTGACATCTGCGGTCGACGCCGCTTTTTTAATGATGTTCTCTCCGGTGACCGGAGCTGCCTCTACGGTCTGAACCGGCGGCGGCAGTTCGGTGATCATTCTGGGCTGGCCGACCGTCACCACCGCTTTCTGGGAAAGGATGTTCCCGTTCTCGTCGACCACGGTGACATTTTCAGGCTGCAGGTTCTCGACGCTGCTCGATGTCAAATGTACTATGCCGGCTATTTGCTCCGCGCGGAGCTTCGCGCCGGGAGAGAGCTTTATCAGCACCGCCGCCGTTACCGGCGATTTGGTCACCTGGAAAAGCTGGGTCTCGGGAATGACAACCTGTACCCGGGCGTCCTCGACGCCGGCGATCCTTCGTATGTTGCGGGACAATTCCCCGGATATCGCGCGGACCATCTGGATGCGGCGGTCGAAATCAGTGGCGCCCATGCGTGCTTCATTGAATATTTCCCACCCCACCATACCGCCGGAGGGAAGATTTTTCTCGGCGAGGCCCAGGCGCGCGTCGTCCGCCTTCTCCTTGGGCACAGAAACCGCCGTCCCCTTCTCCTGCACCTCATATTGGATCTTGAGCTCCTTGAGACGGGTGATCACCTTGGCCGTGTCGTCAAGCTCAAGGTTTGAATAGATCTTGGTATAGCCTTTATCTTTGGCGACGGATGGTATGCATCCCCTTAACGACCAGATGATAAAAATAAAGATAAATAACAAAACGGCAGATACGGCAATGGTTAGGATCCTATTGCCCACCAACGGCCTTGCTCCGGTTTCCGGCTCTCCCATCTGTTCTATCCCCTTCCTTTCTTAGATCGGATCAGACCTGCATCTGGGTTATTTCTTTGAAAGTGTTGACTGCCAGGTTGACGGTAGTGACCGCCATCTGCACCATAATGTTCATCTTGCTGCTCTGCACCATCACGTCCTGCAGATCGACTTGGCCCCTGACGTAGCCGTCGATCATCTGGTTCGCGGTCATTTCGGCTTTTGAGACCCCGTTCAGCGCATTGACCGCCCGGCCCAGTATATCTTCGAACGGACTGGTCTGGGACAGCGCGCCCTCGCCTTCGGCGGCGGCCGGCGCGGCGGCGGGAGCCGCATTATCCGGTCCCAAAAGCTGCGCGATCCGCAGGTCCATCGGCCCTATTTTTTCAACCATTTAACTTCATCTCCCGTTATTGTATCTGCAGGGTGTCCTGCATCATTTTCTTCGTAGCATTATAAGTGGTAATGTTCGCTTCGTACAGCTTGCTCGCATAAACCATGTCGACCATTTCCTTGGACATGTCGACGTTGGGAGTTTTTACGAATCCCTGCGCGTCGGCGTCGGGATGCGACGGATTGTAAACCTTATTAAAAGCCGATTTATCTTCGACCACATCCTGAACCTCGACCCCGCCGCTTTGCATCTTCCTCTCTGCGGCGGAAAGCTCCTGATCAAACGACAGCGCCTTTTCCGAAAAAACGGCTTCTTTCCTGCGGTAAGGCCCGCCGCTGAGCGACCGCGTGGTACTGATGTTCGCGATGTTGCTTGAGATCAGCTCCATATGGGTCCGTTCCGCGGTCACGCCGGAAACGGAGATCGCCAGGGCGTTATCCAATCCCATTTTTTATTATTTCCTTCCCTGCGTGACCACGCTGCGCAGAATATTGAACTTCTGGGTCAGCAGTTTCACGTAAGCCGAATATCTTACCGAATTCTGGGAAAGATTGGACATCTCTTCTTCGAGAATTACCTTTTTATTGCCCTGCCGTTTGACCGCCTTCCCCAGTTCCTCGTCAAAATCCAGCGGCGCATATCCGGGGGTTTCGGCATTTGAGATATTTTGAGCGGTCACCGCCTGCTTGGCCGCCGACTTCCGTAAACCGCCCTCGAGATTTGAGATCGTATTATCAAACACTGCCCTTCAACTCCTTTTGCAGCTGCTTTACCGACCGGTCGATGATGCGGCAAACCTTGGGCCGGGAAAGATTAAGCTGCGACGCGATGGTTTTCTGGTTCAGTCCCGTCTGATAGAACAATTGCAAAACCTGCTGGTACAGCGGCGGAAGGGTCTTCTTGGCCACGTTCAGCCTTTCCCTCAATTCCATGAACTCGACCTCATCGGCCGGGCCGCGTTCCGACTGCACCGTTACTTCCGTCCTTTCCGCCATTTCTTCAAGCGACAACATGTACATAAGAGCGGAAGCGGAAATGATCTTCTTGACCTTGTCGACCGCGGTCTTGAACTCGCCTTCAGACAATTGCTTTTTCTCAAGCTTCTTTTCATCCCGGTTAACTTTTTCGGCAACTGCCGCCCGGTAGCCTTTGGTTGCCAGGTCGCGGATCATCACCTGCACCCGATACGGGACCGGACTGTAATTCTTAAGGCCGTCCAGGATCTCTCCGCGGATGCGGTAAGAAGCATAGGTCTCAAACTTCACATTGCGGCCGGGATCGAAGTTCCCCCAGGCCTTCATCAATCCCACCGTTCCGTCGGATACCAGATCGTTGTAATCGACGCTCGGCGGCAGGCCCTTGCCTGAAACCATAGAGGCGATTGAATGCACCAATGGCATGTACGCCTCGATCGATTTAGGCAGTTTTTTCTCTTCCTGGGTCTTCAACACCGATTTTTTATCCGCCGGTTTTTTTATCGCCAATTTATTGCGCCTCTCCCGTTCCTTGTAAATTCGTCAGGGCGCGGTTCTTTTTTGCCATTTCTTCGGCCATTTTATCGATAAAGATATCACGATTGAAAGACGAGGCCATTACATTTTCGCCGCCGGGCTGAGGTGAAGCAAAGACCTGCCGGAGCATTTCCTTGTAAAATATCTTCGCGAACTCGTCGGCGGCGTCTTCCCTTCTAATCGGTTTCTGCACGGCGATCTCGCCCATACTGCTTATTGGATTGATAAAATCCATGCTCTAGATTACCTCCAGTTCGGCTTTCAGCGCGCCTGCTTTTTTCAGCGCCTGAAGGATGGCGATCAGGTCCTGGGGCGTGGCCTTGATCGCGTTTAAGGCCTTTACCACATCCGAGAGCCTCGCGCTCTGCGGCATGCGGACCAGATTGCCGTTATCCTGGGTCACACGCGCGGTCGTATCCAGTCCAAGCGTTCCGGCCGCGCTCTCGCCCTGGCTGCCTTCAGAGTGGATCCGCACGCTGCCGATCGTGACGTTTATGTTCCCCGAGGTAACAGCGGCTTCCGCGATCTTCACGTTTTCACCGACCACGATCGTTCCGGTCCTCTCGTTGACCACAACTTTGGCCACGCTGTCTGGTGTTATGGTTATGCCTTCTATGCGGGAAACGACTTTTACCGCATCCGTGTCCCCATAGACCGGTACCCGAATGGTGGACGCGTCCACCGCGCTGGCTTCAAAGCCAAGCTTGGCGATGGCATCCGCCACCCTTGTCGCGGTAGTAAAATCGGCTTCGTCGAGCACGATGGAGATATATCCTTTATCCGCCAGGGAGACCGGTACCTCTTTCTCGATCAAAGCTCCTCCCGGAATGTTACCCACCGTCGCCTGGCTGGAGCGAAGCGGAGGCAAATTCGGCGCCAGGTTGTCCTGGCCAACCGTCACATTCCCCTGGGCGGTGGCATAAATTTCTGAATCAGCGCCCGAGAGCGGAGTAAAAAGCAGCGTACCTCCCGCCAAGCTGGTGGAGTCCCCCATGGAAGAGACCGTAATGTCAAGCTTTTGTCCGGATTTAGCGAAAGGCGGAAGATTGGCGGTCACCATTACCGCCGCGACATTGCGGCTTTTAAAATCAAGCTGGGGAGCCACGCCCATCTTCGACAGTAAATTGGTGATCGCCTGTTTGGTGAATCCGGTCTGCTGGGTGTCGCCGGTATTGCGCAGGCCGACGACCAGACCGAAACCCATCAGCTGATTGTCCCGCGCCTGAAGAACATGCGCGATGTCCTTGATCCTCACGGTCGGAGCGGCCCATGACGCGCCGGCAATAAGCAATCCCAATAAAACTAAGACCAGAGTTTTTTTCACTTTTTCACCTCAGAAAAGCCAGTTAAGGATCCGGGTGAACCAGCCGGGCGCTTCCGCCTCCTGCACCGTCCCTGTTCCCTTGATCGAAACATCGGCATCGGCCACCTGATAAGAATAAATGGTATTGGTTATGGTAACATCTTTCGATCTTACCACTCCGGCGACCAGTATCTCCTGGTTCTCGTCGTTGACCCTCACCGTATGTTTTCCCTCAATCCTTAAATTTCCGTTCTCCATAACTTCGGTCACCTCGGCCGCGATCTTAGCCTGAATGTTCGATTCGCGCTGCGTGGACCCAAGTCCACCGTATCTCTGGGATAGATCGCCGCTCACTGCGCTGCTGGGCCCGATCAGTGGGTTCAATCTCTCCAGAGTATGCACAAATTTGACCCCGAAATCGTCTGAAACATTGCTGTTGGTGCCCGCTTTATGCTGAGCGGTCGAACTTTCAACTATCAGGACGGTGATGATATCGCCAACCCTGAATGATTTTTCGGGAGTATAGGGAGAGCCGGTTTTTCCAACCTTGTAAAGCGAATCGGCGTTCGCCGATGAAACCAGAACGACCGACAGAAACGCCAATAATAAACCGCCAATGATCTTCATTAAATTTGTCATTATATCTTCACCTCTACCGTATCGGAAGCGATCACCCTGGCTTTAAACTCTTCTTGGGAATCATCCCGCCTGACCGGTATCAACTCGCCCATCTGTCCGTCTGCGAGCGCGACGCCGCTTGCCTCGACCAGAATGCTGCCGCTGGCCACCCTTATCTGGACCGGGGAGCCCTTGGCGACGACCGGCTCTTCTTTGATCATCCAATCCAGGACCACCGAGCCCTGCTGGATCGTGGTCTTGGTTATCTTGCCTGCAATATCATCCGCCGAGGTAAAATATTTACCCTGATACGCGGAGATATCCTGCGTTTTGACCTCAAGATCGCTCTCGCCTATTTTCTTCCCCTTTGACAGAGCGTTCGAGGCCACGACCACGTCCTTATAGACCTCAATCTGCGCGATCACCATCGTCCGGCCCAGTTCCCTGCCGTTAGATTCCGCCATGATCGGCAGGAACAGGCTGGAAGTGACCTTGGTCAGCTGATAATCCAACGGCACCGAGATCTTCGCGTTTTCGTCGGACGCGAATTTATCAAAGAACTTTTCTCCGCCCTTTATTGAAACCACGATCTTGCCGCCCTTCCAATCGGAATTACGCTTCACCACGTAATCGCTTACGGCATTTTTCGCCCGATTGACGATGTCGGCATTTACCGCCATTGCCAAACCGCAAACCCAAAATATTAAAAGCGTATTACGCAGTACGCGTTTCGCGTTACGTGTCATCTTATTGTTTCATTTTCTCAAGCGAGGTAAGCATTCCCTCGTAACTTGATACCGCTTTGGTCAATGTGTCAAAGACCCTCTGCACCAGGACCATTCTCATCATTTCAGAGATAACGTCAACATTGGAGGATTCCAGCGCGTACTGGTTGACCGAGCCAAAACCCGCGGTGACCGGATTGCTCACCACCGGATCGCCGGAGGCCGCGGTCGAGGCAAAAAGGTTCTGGCCCAGGCTTTTTAATCCCTGGGCGTTCGGGAACTTGGCGAGCGTGATCTGGCCGACCTCGGTCTGGGCCAGCTGGTTATCGATCGAAACAAATACCGTCCCGTCCTGGTGGATGACGACCGCCGTCGTCCCCTGCGGCAGTACGATCGAAGGCTCAAGCTGATGGCCGTTGGGATCTACCAAATTCCCCTCGTTATCGGCATGCAGATTGCCGGAGCGTGTGTACGCGATGGTACCGTCAGGCATCCTTACCTGAAGAAATCCTTCGCCCTGGATCGCGATATCAAGCGGACTGTTGGTAGTCTGGAGCGCTCCCTGCGCAAAATCCTTGGTGGTGGCCGCGACCCTGACGCCGGTGCCATACTCGGGCGCGACCTGGACCGTATCCTCGGCAGCCATGGCAGAATCCAGCTGGTCCTTAAAAGATTTATCCACATAGAACAAACTTTCCATTTCGGTGCGCCCGCGCTTGAAGCCGATCGTCTTCGCGTTCGCAAGGTTGTTGGTGATATCCATGATCTCGTCCTGGAAAGAGTTGAGTCCCGTGGCGGCAATATATAGCGGCTGGAACATAAGCTATCTACCTCCTCTTATCACTGGACCTTGCCCATTTCCATCGCCTTCGTGGCATTCTGGTCCCAGATAGTCACGATCTTGGTATCCATGTCATAAATGCGGTTCAAAAGAACCAGGTCCATCATCTGGTCGACCCCGTTGGCATTGCTGGCTTCAACATATCCCTGGATCATCCTCGGCGAATCGACTTCCAGCGGGGTTTGCTTCTGATTGGTGTTTTTAAAAATGCTGCCGTTCACCGATTCAAGCTGCTGCAGCGATTGAAAATTAACGACCCTGATCCGGTCGACCACCGACCCGCTGACCATTAGCTCGCCGGCCTGGTTAAGTTCGATATCGGACCCCGGCGCGACGGTAATCGGTCCATTCTGGCCCAGCAGGGGGAATTTATTGACGGTCGAAACGATCTTCCCTTCCTGATCGATTGTGAACCGGCCGTCGCGGGTATAGCCTTCGCCCCAGGGACAGGAGACCACAAAAAATCCATCGGAGCCGAGCGCGAAATCGGTTTTACCCCCGGTCCTGATCATGGCCCCTTTCGCGTGATTATAAAATGTGCCTTCGGTATGCGGCGCTTCCGATTGGATTTTATTTTGCGCGGCTTCAAGTTCAAGAGGAAAAGACCTGACGACCACATCGGAGCTCCTGAAACCCGGGGTCTCCGCGTTGGCCATTCGGTTGACGAGACTCTTTATTTTCTCGTCCGTAGTTTCAAGGCCTGACTGCCCGATGCTCAAGATGGGATCGGTCATGGCGGTATTATAACATTCAAGAGGTAAAAATCAACTTAATTTTAAGAAGAAAAAGGCCTTTGGAAATTAGGTAGTTAGGCGGTCGGGAATCGGGTCTATAGGCCTAACTACCTAAAGGCCTAAACACCTTCTTACCGTTTCTTTTCTTTCTCTTCTTCGCGCATTTTGGTGATAAGTTTTTCCCGTTTCTCGGCCATGCGGTCAAGCTGAAAAACAAAGAAAAGCACTTCCGCCACCAGCATGTACAGCTCCGGCGGCACTTCGGTATCAAGCTCCAGTTTTGAAAGAAGCCCGGCCAGCTCCTTGTCCTCATACAGCGGGATCTTGTTGTCTTCGGCCACGCGGATGATCTCGTCCGCGATCGGCCCGCGGCCGGTAGCCAGGATCATCGGAGCCTTGTCGCGGTCGACATCGTAGCGCATCGCTACCGCCTGGCGGCGCCCCGCCGCGGCTTTCTTTTCGGCGCTTTCTTCAGCTGGAGGTGTTTTAACTTTATCTTCTGCCATGTTTATGCCTCAAGATCGATCTTTCTAAGCTGCGCTTCCAGATTGGGAAGCATCGCGATCAGATACGGCGCCACTTTGCACATCGCCGGATCGACTTTTACCTGGTAACCGGTGACCGTAAAGTTCTTGTCGGCCAGTTTTTTCTGCAGTTCCGCGAACTCGCTGGCAATTGATTTTCTGGCCTCGTCGCCGTGCTCTTTCTCGTTAAAAACGAAGATGATGTAAACCTTTTTTCCCTTGACGATCATAGAACAGACCATTTTTCCCAGATTGGTGGTCTGCATCGAAAGCACGACCTGGGTATTCTCGTAATCGATCGTGGAATTTTTATCCTGCCCTTCGCGGGTGATCACGATCTCGACGTTCTTTAATCCCTTGGCTTCAAGATTGGGGACCTGCTGATACTGAAAATTAACCTCTTCCCTTCCCTTCTGGGAAAGCAGGGCCTGAGCGGTAAGGTTGTCCATTAAGCTGGCCATTTTGCTGCTGGCCTGGGAAAGGCTCGCCTGAAGCACCTGGGCTTCGGCGGAATCAGAAACGTTTGATTGCTGCTGCACTCCGTTCAACAATGACTTTATGCCGCGGAGATTGTTCATAAAATCCTGCAGCTTGGTGGAATTATCGCCTGAAAATTGGTATTTTTCGGAAAGATTTTTGATCGATTCGTCAAACGAGGAAAGCAGGCCAGCCAGCTCGGCAAGCAATCCGGGGTTCATTAAACCCTTGGCCACTCCGAGAGCAGTTCCCAGATTGCCCATCGATTCCTGGAGCGCCACCAGCTGCGCCGCCATCTGGGGATTATCAGCCATGAATTGGCCTAAGACCGAAAGCGCGCCTGGAGAATCTACCCCCTTCATGGTCAGCATGATCGCGGCTTCCTGAACATTGGTTCCTTTATTGGTGCCTTCGAGCATCGACAGGACTTTTGCGAAGTTGTCGCGGGAAAGCTCCATCCCGTCCTTTAGCATCATTGAAGCAAGTTTGACGTTAAAATCGGTATCGGGTATCTGTATCTGCATCAAATGCGCGCGCAGGTCTTCGACCGTAAGCGGTCTGGATACAGTTACGGCGGCGGCAGGCGGCGCGGATGGGCTTGCTTTTGATGGAGCGGCTACTTGGCTGGCGGCAGTGCTCGATGACGTTGGAGCAGTCTGGGTCGCAGTCTGCCTAACGCCTCCGGTAGTTTGGGTCGTAGGGGTCGAACTGACAGGCGTGCTGGAGCTTTTCCCTGTCGGCCAGATTATTGGTTTTCCGGGGTGAATACCACCGCCAGATGTTTGCATATCTCCGCCCATGCTTTATATTACCTCGCTATTAAATATTATATCGCATTTAAAGGGGAAAAACTTGTGATTTTTTAAAGGTTACTTTTTGGGTTTCTCGGCTTTTGGTTTCTCGGCCTTGACGGCGGGAGCCGCTTCTTTCTTGCCCGCTGCGACAGGAGCTGCAGCAGGAACCGCCGGCGGCGCTCCAGCAGCCGGCGCCGCACCGGCTTCTGCCGCCGGCGCTCCGGCAACTGCTTCAGGAGCAGCCACCACCGGCGCAACTTCTTCTTCCTTGGTCGGTGAAGAGACCGTAACGATAATATCCTGCGCCGCAGTCAGATATTCGACCCCTTTGATCGGTTTGAGGCTCGAAACATGGATCGCGTCGCCCACTTTAAGGGCAGAAATGTCTACCTCAATCTTTCCGGGGATGTCGGCCGGCAGGGCTTTAATTTCGATCTCGCGTAAAGGATGCACCAGAATGCCGCCCTCTTCCTTGACCCCGGTTGCTTCACCAATAATGGTGATCGGCACCTTTGTCCTGATCGCTTTGTCCATCCGGATCCGGTAAAAATCAACATGGAGAACCTGTCTTGACAGAACGTCTTTTTGAACCTCGTGCATCAGGACCGGCATGCTGTTCGAGCCGACCTTAAGGTTGATGATGATGTTCTTGCTGTGAGCGCTTGTAAGGAATTTATGGAAAAGCTTCTGGTCAACCTCGATCGGAAGGGATCCCATGTCCTTTCCATAAACGATCGCCGGGATAAGGCCCTTGCCCCTAAGGGACCTGGACTGCTTCCCGATCGTTACTCTTTCTTTCGCTTCGAGATTATACTGTTCCATAACAGGTAAAAATTATATCTTAATCCGACCTTTCTGTCAATCGATGATAAGGGATACGGCTGGAGCCATGAACAATATACTGGTCCGGCCGCGCTTCTTCATTGATCTTCTGTTTGAGGCGGTTTTCCTTGTACCATTTCAATATATCCCCCGCGATGTGGGCGGTTACCCGGTCGCCGTGCTCCCCGTGCGCCACGAACGAGGCGATCACGATCTCCGGATCGTTGTAAGGAGCGTAGCAAACAAACCAGGCGTGGGGAAGCCCCGGGTTCTGGGCGGTCCCGGTCTTTCCCGCCGCCGGCAAGCCCGGCACGTAGGCCGCGATTCCGGTCCCTCTCCAAACCACGTCATGGAGCGCCTGACGAAGCAGGATTTGGTTCCTCAGCGAAAGCGTAAGCTGGGCGATCAATTCCGGTTTCGCCTCGTATTCTTTTTTACCATTCCCGTCCAATATCTCCTTGACCACATAAGGTTTGAACCGTTTGCCGGTGCCGATCATGCCATACATTACCGCCATCTGCAGCGGTGTCACCTGGATAAATCCCTGCCCGATCCCGATGTTGATCGAATCCCCGTCATACCAGTTCTCCCCAAACCTGGTCTTTTTCCAATCGGCGGTCGGGATAAAGCCCCTCTTCTCTTGTGGAAGATCGATCCCGGTCTTCTCCCCCAGCCCGTAGATCTGGGCGTATTTCTTTATCAGGTCCGGGCCGAGCCTCCGGCCAAGCTCATAGAACACCACGTCGCAGGACCAGGTCAAGCCTTCGATCGGGGAGATCCTTCCGTGCCCCGAAGCAAGCCAGCATTTGGCGGTCCGGCGGCCGAGAGTGTAATAGCCGGGACAATAGAGGATCTCATTCTCGTTCGTCTTCCCTTCTTCAAGCGCGGCCGAGAGCGTGACCACCTTGAAGATGGACCCCGGAGGATAACCGGAAAGCGCGCGGTTCATGAAAGGATGATTGTTCTGGCTAATGTCTTCCCACTTTTTGCCGGCGTCGTAGTACGGATGCGAGGCCATGGCCAGGATCTCTCCGGTCTTGGGATTAAGCACCACCACCGCCCCTTCATTGTTGGCAAGGGATTTCTCGACCTGTAGCTGGAGGTCAAGATCAATTGTCAGCACCACGTCCTTGCCGTTGGTCGGCTCAATGATCTCTTTTACCCGGATCGGCCTCCCAAAAGCGTCAACCTCGATCTTTTTCCCTCCTGATACTCCCCGCAGATACTCGTCATAATTTTTCTCAACCCCGTCCTTGCCGATGATATCCCCCTGGCGGTATCCGCGCGACTGCAGGTCTTTAAGCTCTGTGGGCCCGATCTCCGCTATGTAGCCGAGGACATGAGAGGCGGCTCCGGGATGGGGATAGGCGCGCATGGGGAAGCAGATCACCTCCACCCCCGGCAGGTTGGGCCTCTGCTCTTCGATCCGGGTAACGACCGCGGGGGACACATCGGTCGCGATCAGCACGCCTTCGAACAGCGGGGTCTTTTTTTCGTAGAACCGGCGTTCGATCTCTTCCTTGGGAGCGGAAAGCAGTTCGCCCAACAGGGTAAAAACACCGTCTTTTTTTTCTTTCGGCATAAAATGCGGGATCATATAAACCGAAAATTCCGGGCGGTTCTTCAATAATATTTTATGGTCGCGGTCGAATATGATGCCGCGGGGAGCAAGGATCGGGTTGACCCTGGCCGCGTTGTCATCCGCAGCCTTCGAATAGTAATTGCCGTTCAATACTTGTAAAAAGAACAAACGGGAAAAAAGAACAAAGAAAAGCAGCACAAATACGGCAAGAAAAAAATTAACCCTGCTCATTGCCGGTCATTCAATCCAAAAAAATGATTAACAATAAAAACCAGCACGCCGTTCAAGACCGTGACCTTGATCAGCGAAAGGATCAGCCCCGGATAAACGGCCCCTTCGAACAATCGCATGCTAAGGGCTACGATCAGCACCGAGGCCGGGGCCGCGATCAAAACCAGTGTGAGCGCGAGCGCGTCTTTTTCGAACGCGAAAAAGCGCTTGAGGTATACCGCCAGCCCGCCGACCACGGTATAGCTTAGAAAGTTAAGGAAGCCGGGGAAAAACAGCGCGTCCTGAATAAAACCCGCGAAGGAAGAGCAG
>CAIYXV010000044.1 GCA_903930225.1 uncultured bacterium
CCCTGGTCTTTGTATTCGATCACTGAGGTCGCCCCGTGGCGCTTGCTAAGCCGTGCCTTGTCAGATCCCAGTATCATCGGGATATGCGCAAACTTGGGCAGCTGCCAGCCGAACGCCCGGTACAGAACGATCTGCCGGGGAGTGTTCGAAAGATGATCGTCCCCGCGAATCACGTGCGTTATTTCCATAAGGTGGTCGTCGATCACCGCGGCAAAGTTATAGGTCGGAAATCCATCCGATTTCATGATCACAAAATCATCGAGCAGGTCGTTGTCGAATCTTATCTTTCCCCGGATCAGGTCTTCGACCTCGGTTGTCTCTCCCGCCGGCATCATAAAACGGACCACGCAGGGGGTTCCGGCATCCCGGCGCCGCATCACTTCCTCCGAGCTGAGCTTGCGGCAGGTGTTGTCGTATCGAGGCGCTTCTTTTCTTTCCGCCGCCAATTTTCTTTTGGTCTCCAGCTCTTCCGGAGTGCAGAAACAGTAATAAGCCTTCCCTTCGGCGATCAGCTGGTCCGTGTATTTATGGTAGAGGTCCATTCTTTCGGTCTGAAAATACGGGCCGAACGGTCCGCCGACATTGGGGCCTTCGTCCCAGTCCAATCCCAGCCAGTCAAGGCCGTGGAAGATGGTCTTTTCCGCCTCCTTTGTGGAGCGGGTGCGGTCGGTATCTTCTATGCGGAGAATGAACTTTCCCTTATTGTGGCGGGCGAACAGCCAGTTAAAAAGCGCAGTGCGGGCGGATCCAAGATGGAGTGCGCCGGTTGGGCTGGGGGCAAAACGCACCCGGACCGACATTAGCGCGCCTCCTTCGAGGCATCGATTATATATTCCACGTTATTAGGATAGATCATGTCCATTTTTGTCCTGGCCAGTTGCTCGACGCGGCCCAGCGACTCCCCTTTTGATTCAAGACATCTTAACATCCGGTTCTCCTGATATGACTTTTCAAATTCCATCTTTAATTTTACCGAATCGTATTTCAGCCCCACGCTGCCGGTGAAAATAAAAAGATGGGTCAGGGCCAGAAGCAGTACCAGGATGATCAGGACGGCGTATCTTCTCATTTTTTCTCCGCGCACCTTAGCTTCGCGCTTTTTGCCCTGGGATTGGCCGCGCTCTCAGCAATGCTAGCGGTCAGAGGCTTTTTTGTGATCACTTCAAGTATACCATTCTTTTTACACTCGACAAAAAACTTCTTGACGGCGCGGTCCTCGAGGGAATGATAAGAGATGACCACGATCCGCCCCCCCGGTTTTAAAAGCTCGACCGCCTGCGCCAATGCTTTATTTAAACGGTCCAGCTCCCCGTTGACCTCGATCCTGATCGCCTGGAAGATGCGCGAGACCGATTCCCGCTTCCGCCAGGTGGGAATCGCTTTTTCAACTATCTCCTTCAGCTCTCCGGTGGTCGCGATCTCTTTTATCTGCCGCGCGCCGGCCACTGCCCGCGCGATCCGGCGGCCAAATCTTTCTTCCCCGTACTCGAAGAAGATTTTCTCCAGCTCCTCCGGGGAATAGTCATTTAGCACTTCCCTCGCCGATAAGGGCTGGCTCTGGTCCATCCTCATGTCCAGCGGGCCGTCATACCTGATCGAGAATCCCCGTTCCGGCCGGTCGATCTGATAAGACGAAACCCCAAGGTCAAAAAGGAATCCGTCCGTTTTTTCCCTGATCACGTTCTTAAGGTCGGAAAAGTTCGCCCGCACGAATGTGATCCTCTCGCCGTTTGAGAACTTTTGTTTTGATGCCGCGAGCGCATCCGCGTCCTGATCGATCCCGATCACCATCGCGCCCTCGGCCAGCAGGGCGGCCGCGTGCCCGCCGAAGCCGAGCGTGCAGTCAACGATCGTCCGGCCGGCTCCGGGCTTTAATAGCTTTACCGTTTCTTCAAGCATAACGGGGGTGTGCATGATATAATAATTATAACATGCTGTTGGACGATATCGTTTCAAGCAAAAAGACCGAAGTGATGAACATAAAAAAGCAGTTCCAGTTCATCACGCTTTCCAACCTGGCGGAAGCGTTCCCTCCCGCCCGCGATTTCCGTTCAGCTATCAGCCGTCCCGGTCATATCAACCTGATCGCGGAGCTCAAAAAAGCCTCCCCCTCCGCCGGGACGATCATCGAGGACTATGTCCCCGAGCCGCTCGCCAAAATTTACCAGTCCGCCGGCGCCGCCGCGCTCTCGGTGGTGACCGACGGCCCGTTCTTCCAGGGATTGCTCGGTCATCTAAAAGCCAGCAAACAGGCCACCGAACTTCCCGTTCTGCGCAAGGATTTTATAATTGATGAACTTCAGATCTTTGAATCGCGGCTGGCGGGAGCGGACGCGATTTTACTGATCGCCCGGATCCTAAGCGACGAACAGCTTAAAACGTTCATCCTTGAGGCAAAAAAGATCGGCCTGACCGCGCTGGTGGAAGTGCACAGCGAAGCGGAAGCGGAACGGGCCTTGAACGCGAATGCTGAGATGATCGGCGTGAACAACCGCGACCTGGATACGCTCAAGGTCGATCTTAATCTTTCGTTGAACCTGATCGGCAAGTTCCCGGAGCTCAAGACCAAGGTAACGGTGTCGGAGAGCGGCATCTCTGACGCGTCCCAGGTTGGCGAACTTAGATCCGCCGGTTTTAATGCCGTCCTGATCGGCGAAGCCCTGCTTAAAAGCAAAGATATCCCCGCAAAGATAAAAGATCTCGGATTCTGAAATCCCTCCCCCTTTTTGACGATATACATGTGAGAGACATGCTCTCCGGGAAGGTGAGGATTTATGAATCCCTTGGTGAAATTTTCAATAGAGAACTTCAGACAGCTGATCGAGGAGCTTGGCCGCATAAACAAGCCCGAATATCTTTTTGATCTCGAGGACAAGATCATCGCCGAGATCACCGACATCATGCGTTTAAACGAAAAAGCCGAGGCCCGGGACAAGATCATGAAGATCAAAGAACAGATCTTAAAAGAGATCGAATCCGAGCCCCACGTCAAACCGATACTTAGAAGTTTTCAGAACTCCATTGAAGGCGCCACTTCCGCCGCGTTGTTCTGCCTTTAAACATCCGTAAAACTCCGAATCCATTACGCCGTGTCTTCTGATATAATTACTTCGTGCGCATCTTTTATTTGTTCGCTCTGTTCTGTCTTTTGGCATTGACGGCTCCGGCTTTCGCCATGGGGACCGTCCCGCCGGTCACCGAAGAAGCAGGGACCCCTTCCCTGGTCTTTGTGCGGGAGTACGGCTTTCCCGGAAACGGGGACGGGCAGTTCTACCTGCCGCAAGATGTCTACGTATCCGTTATGGGAGACATCTCCACCGGGCTGGGAAATATTTTCGTCTGCGATACCGGCAATAACCGCATCGAACGGTTCGACGATAACGGCTCTTTTTCATACCAGTTCGGCCGGTTCGGCGCCGATCCGGGGAAATTCAATTCGCCCGTCGGCATCGCGGTCGATTTCAATTATTATATTTACGCGGTCGATCAGGAGAACAGTCGGATCCAGAAGCTTGATATCCGCGGCAATCCGGTCGCTTCCTGGGGCGCTTACGGAAGCGGTTCGGGACAGCTTATGAATCCCAGGGGGATCGCGCTTGATACTTTTGGGAATATTTATGTCGCCGACGCGGGCAACGACCGCATCCAGAAATTCGATAGTTCCGGATATCCGATCGGGAGTTATGGGGGATTCGGCCGGGGCAACGGTTTTTTTGACAATCCCCAGGATGTCGCGGTCGACCGGGATAAAAATCTCTATGTCGCGGACACTAACAACAATCTGGTACAGAAGTTGGATGAACTGGGCCGTCCGCTCCTTTCTTTTGGTTCTACCGGCAATAATAACGGGGAGTTTTACAGACCCGGAGGGATCACAGTGGACGACCATTATGTCTATGTTTCTGATTCGGGAAACAACCGCATCGAGATCTTCAGCCGGCAGGGAAAATTCCTATCCGCCAACGGCAAGAAGGGCGTGGGTCCGGGGGACCTGAACAACCCTACCGGGATCTCCGTCGGCCGCACCGGCGAACTGTATGTGGCGGATACCAATAATCACCGCATCCAAAAATTCAAAGTTGTCATCAATAGATAGGCGCGTCCTGATCCCGCTGTTAATTCTGACCGTTCTGTTCGCTTTAAATAATATTGCCGCAGCCTTTGATGCACCGTCGCCGGAATCAAGCCCGCTCCTCATAAAGGGGAGCAGAATCTTTACTTTTATCAGCCGGAGCCTGGAGGGGAGCAAGGAAGGATACCTGCCCGGAAACTTTCGGGACGAATCACTGCGCTTGACCATCGCCGGAAAAGTCTCGGACACCGATATTAACGCCAATTTTTTTGAGACCTCGTCCATGGGCTCGACCCAGATTTCCTCGAATGAAGAAAAAATCTCGATCTTGTTAAAACGGGGATCGACCGAAGCCTATTTTGGCGATTTTACCGCGAACCTTGACGACACCGAATTTTCGAAACTTGATAAAGTGCTGTCGGGGATAAAACTGGAAGGGGATTACGGACGCGTGAGCTTTAAGGCGCTCGCCTCGACCCCGCAGGGAGAATCGAAGGAAATAAGGATGTACGGCGATGGAACGCAGGGGCCTTACTATCTTGGCTTTAAAACCGTGATCGACAGTGAAAGGGTCTACCTTAACGGCGCGCTCCAAAAGCGCGGCAGCGATTATGACATTGACTACGACGCCGGCACGGTCACTTTCAAGAACCGGACCATTCAAAAAACCGAGATCATCAATGTCTATTATGATTACCGGACAACCACCTATCAGCATTCAACCTACGCCTTGCGCGCTACCGCTCTGCCTCGGCCGGAACTCAAGCTCGGCTTGTCCTTCATCGATGATTCCGATCAGTTGAACAACGCGCAAAACATATATGCAAGCGCCTCAAATGAATCTCCGAGAAGTCATTACATACTGGGCGCGGACGGCCGGATCGACCTGGGAGACCTTCTGACCGGCAAAGGCGAGATCGCTTATTCGGAAATAAATCCCGATCTCCTTTTGGCAAACCAGCCAAAACAGGTCGGGAAAGCGGGAAATATAGAATTAAGCTCTAAACTGGGACCGATCACGATCGGCTCAAGATATAAAAGGATCGGACCCGCGTTCGAATCCGCCTCGACCGCTCTGCCAAAGCAAGATCTTTTGGATCAGGGCGTCAGCTTAACTTACCTGCCCAACGACATTTTTTCGGCTTCGGGTGATTACGGCTATGCCAGATTCACGCAGGACGGTGTGCGTTTTGAAAATATCTCCCGGAGCGGAAAGCTGGCCGTAACCCCCACCCGTCTGCCGTCGCTTGGGTATCTTTTTGATGAATACGAACAGAGCAACGATCCGATCCCGCCTTACGCTCCGGTCAGTCGGCTGATCACAAAAAACTACTACTCCCTAAATCATAATCTGGGGAAATTTATTTTTTCCGCCCGGACCGGGCAAGAGACTTGGCTTGATCGTTCCCCGAGCCGGGAGAGCACTATTTATCGGACCAATGATCTCGGTCTTTCCACCTCCGGTTTTGAAAATTTCGCGACCTCCCTTAATCTGGAACTAAAGGATTCTGAATTCCCGGGAGACCAAAGATCGACAACCAAAACGATCAATTACGATCTATCCGCTACTCCCTCGTCCCAGTATTCCGCCTTCGGCTCCTTCAATTACACGGAAGACAGCCGTGATGGCATAACCAACGTAACCGACCTGGCCTATAAGGCCTCACCGCTAAAAATATTCAACACCGACGGCAAGCTGACGATCTCATCGCTAAAGGAGTCTTTTGGCATAACCAACGAATCGGTCATAAAGGATTCCGGATCGTTCAAGCTGGAATTCCGGCCTCTCCCCGCCCTGCGGGCCCGGTATTACTTCAAGCCCAATTTTACGGTGCTTTCTCGCACGCAAATGATCACATATAATAATGAAACCCACCAATATGATATCAATCTGATCCCGCTTAATAATTTGGTCCTGGGCGCGTCAACCATCCGATCCCTCTCTTTCGCGGCCGACAAGACCGATCTTCCGGATTACCGGAGAAGGGGTCAATCGCTTGACGGGATCTCATCCACTTATTCTATAAAAGCGGCTCCCTGGAACTTTATGTCGATAGAATTCGATCAGATCGTTAATGACGCGCGGGGATCAAGCCTTATAACCACATCCACGCCGGAGGCGTATCAGGGGAACAACAGCCTGGCCCGCGAGTTTGACGGCTCGATTAGGACCTCGCTTTCGGAACGGTTCGCGATCGATCTTGCCTATTCCAACAAGATCACCAAATCCGGCACGACCGATTCCGCAAATGATCAAGCCGACACGCAGTTGCTGACCGGTTCGTTCAAGGGGATATTCAATCCGAACGATTCCTGGTCTTTCTCGCTTTTATATTCTTTTTCAAAGTCGGTCGACTTCACTCTTTCCCCCGTCCAGGAAACATATTTCAGCGCTCCCGGCGCCGGGTTTATTTATCGTTACTTCGACCGCCTGCGGGTCGAAGGCGATTATACTTTTTCAAGGGCGGTATCCGGCCCCATTCAGGACAAATCATTCTTGAGCCTCCGGGGAAAATACGACCTTTCGGATTTTATCCATGTCTCCCTCCGCTATGACCGGGAGATTAGCTCAAATCCGGATTACAAGACCACTGATATTTCCGGTTATGTTGAGATTAATCTGTAAACTGCTATAATTACCCATCATGAAAACCCTGGGGATCGATCCGGGATACGCGATCACCGGATTCGGAGTGATCGAGGATGATAAAGTAATTGATTACGGCTGTATTCGGCCTAAAAACCAGCTTATAACTCTTCAAAAAGAGATTCAGGCCCTGCTTTTAAAGCACAAACCGGATGCGGTCGCGGTAGAAAAGTTGTTTTTTTCCCGTAACGTCACGACCGCGCTGCGGGTCGGCGAAGCCAGAGGCGTGATCCTTTTTTGCATCGAGCAGTCCGGCATCCCTCTCGCCGAATATACTCCGCTTGAGGTTAAGATGGCCCTTACCGGATACGGCCGCGCCGACAAGCATCAGGTCCAGCAGATGGTGAAAGCGATCCTCAAGCTGGACAGCATCCCGAAACCGGACGACGCGGCCGACGCTCTGGCCATCGCTGTCTGCCATTTAAATTCGTATAAGATAAAGGAGCTCGCAAGATGATCGCGCATATCTCCGGGACGCTGGAATTAAAAGAGAAGGATTTCGCTGTGGTCGATATTATGGGCGTCGGCTATAAGATTTTTGCCCCAGCCTCCACGCTAAACAACCTGCCGTCGCCCGGAAATAAAGTCACACTCTTTACCGAACAGGTCGTACGCGAGGATTCGATCACGCTTTATGGTTTTATCGCGAAGGAAGAGCGGAATCTTTTTACCAGTCTCCTGACCGTAAGCGGGGTCGGGCCCAAGAGCGCGATGGCGATCATCTCCAGCTTTCCGCTCGATAAATTGGTCACCGCCATCATTCAGGGCAATTCCGCCTTTATTACTTCCGTTCCCGGTATCGGGTCAAAAACAGCACAGAAGATCATAATTGATCTTAAAGAAAAGCTTGCCAAATCGCAGGGATTAAAACCATCAGAGCTTTCAAATGGCGGAGAGGCTGAATCCACCGTAATTTCTGACGCCTTATCCGCGCTGGTCACTCTCGGCTATTCGGCCCGGGAAGCGCGGGAAGCTATAATGAGTTCAAAGGCGGGTCTGGAAGAAGCGAAAACGGTCGAAGATTTTATTAAAGTGGCCTTGAAGAATCTGTCATAGATACACTTCGAAAGCTATCAACGAATAGAAAGCGGATAAACGAAAAATATAATGGATAAGAAAATTAATATTGTCCATATCCTTTTATCCGTTATAAATATCCGTTGATAGCTTTCTATTTCTTCTTCGGAGGCGTCTTTGCCGGGGTTTTGGTCTTGGGCAGGATGGGCGTTGTCTGCTGAATCATCCTTAACGGTGCGGGCTGTAATGTCACTGGTGCCGGAGCCACAACCTTCGCCTTCTCCTCTGCTTTAGCCTTTTCCTCCCCAACATAACCAATAGAGAAGTAATGCGTCGAGAAGTCGGACAAACCGGCATAGGTGTGATACGCGTAATCAAATGTGAAGCCTTTGAATGTCACTCCCAGTCCCGCCGCCAGGTTCGTGATCGTCGATCCCGCGTCCGGCTTCTGGTCCAGCCCTGCCCGAAGCTTGAGGAGCTGGATCGGGTTCCATTCCGCTCCCGCATGGAACAGTATCGTCCGGTTGTATTCCGCGTCCAATGCCGTAAGCAGATTATACTTGCCAAATGTCTTCGTTATCCCACCCTGGACCACCATCGGGATCTCATCACTCTGGAAGTTATTCCCAGGTATGAGGTTCTTGAGGATCAGTCCCGCAGTCATGTCTTCATTGATGTTTGCAATAGCGCCTAGATCAATGTCGAATCCGGTCCCTTTGCCTGCCTCGAAGCTTGAAGTTCCAGAGAATCCTTGACTGATCAGCTTTAATGTTGCTCCCACCTTCGGATCCTTGAAGATCGAAATATTATTGATTGTCTGCGCGTAGCTGATGTTTATCGCTGAATTGGTGAAGCTCCCCTGATTACCCGTTATCTCCGGCGTTCCGCTCACGATCGTTGTCTCATTTATCCCGCTCACTCCCAATCCCACATACCCAACACCTAATGTCCCGTTGAGTATCGGATAGCTACCTCCTACCATCGTATACGGGACCTCTGACATCAGATTCCCGCTCATGCTGATAACTTTCAGATTGTTTGACTGTGCTAATCCCGCCGGGTTCGTGAATATCGCTGACCCGTCGTTTGCGATCGCGGTATAAGCCTTACCCAGGCCGAGGGGACGAGCTCCTACCCCTATGTCGGTTGGGTCCAGGACTTGGGAGGCGTATGCTGGAGAAGCCATCAACGGATATAGCAACGAATAAACGGATAATACAATAACGCATCCATTGAAACATATCCGTTTTAAGAATTCGTTTATCCGTTTATTATTCGTTGACAGCTTTCTCATTTGATCACCGCTATCTTACCGCCGCCGATAGCTTTCCCATCCTGTATTACTTTGAATAAGTATACTCCGTTGCCGAGAATGTCTCCCCAGCTCGTCTTTCCGTCATAGCTTACGTTGTTCTCTCCTACCTGGCCTCCATTGGTGCCTGAAGCGTACGTGTTCTTCCAGGTTACCGTTCCGCCCAGGTCGATCAGGTAAATGCTAGTATCCTTGCTCGCGTCCAGCCAGTACCAGAATCTCCCCGAACCATTGTTCGGATTGTACGGGTTGGGACCGAACCTTACCAGGTTGGACGACAGCGCACCCATCGTCGTAAAGATCGTAAAGTGCGTCGTCGTGAACGTGATGCTCGTGCTCGTGTACGACACGATCACTATTCCGTCGCTGACCCATGCGGTTCCATTCCAATACTCTACCTTTGGATCGGCCAACGGTCCGCTGATCGGGATCGTTACCGTTATTGGTATGAGGAACTGCGTGATATTGCTCTGTATATCTATTATTTTCCCGCCGATCATGTAGCCGACCGGCGCATTGCCCGGCGCCGGCACTTCGGTCGCCGTGATAGTCGCGTCAAACGTCGTCGCGCCAGACGGCACTGTTATGCTCATCCCGGGTATCCCCAAATCGGTCGAGGTGTATTCCTTGGTCGCCGGCTGGGTCGGAGATGGGATCGGGTTAAATACGGCGATTGCCTTGATCACATCGATCTTGTTCGAATCAGCTGATGATGTCGTCGTTCTGATCAGTTCTTTTGTCGCGGTCACGGTTCCGCTATATGCAACTTCTACCCTGCCCTCCACGCTGACCGTCGAGGGCAACGCTATCTTATATCCCGGGCCGGTCGCGATCGATGTGAGTTCATTCGTTCCGGTCTTTGAGTCAAAGTATTTCACCGTGAATCCGGCAGAATCCCCTTCTCCGGTTATAATCAGAGTATCGGTCGTGTTCCCGGCGTTCTTTATCTTTAGATAGCAGACCGCCGACTCATTGGTCGCCACGCTGTCGGTTTTCACCTGCGTGACCGGCGTATTCTCGAATATTCCCTCCCCAACGTAATCCGCCCCGCTCTCCAGCGTCCCGATCATCAAGTCCGGCTGGTACATAAAGACGGTGGTAACCACTACTTCTTTTGTGCGGCTGAATTCTGAGGTATCGTTAAGCGGATCGGTCTGGGTGGCGACCAGCGCGTCGCCGGAAACCAGGCCCAAATAAGTCATACTTCCGTTTATTTCACCTGATGGAGATGCCGTTACAGATCCAAGATAAGTCTTCCCCTGGTCATCCTTCGCTTTAAAGATCTCAACCACCGCATTAGGTGTTGCTGTCCCGGTGACTTGCAGCAACCCGGTCAGCTGGTTATAGCCGGTTGAGGTTATTTCCGGCGTGCCGATCCCGCAATTGGCACCTGATAATAAAGCGATCCCTTTGCCGTAATTTGAAAATATGGAATTTTGGGTAATGGTTTCGCTGGTGGCTACGATTTGATCGAGTACAATCCCTCCTTGAGAATTGCCGGCATCATTATAAGCAATTATATTGAATGGGCCGATCCGATTTGATGCTCCGCTATAAAACCTCACTCCACAATATACATTCCCCAAATTCAATGTCCCGGTCACATCCGTCCCTATATAATTGCCTGCCACCTGATTATAGCTGGTGCCGTTATCAGCAAAGTATATCCCTTCGTTATCGCTGCCAGATATAATGTTCCTTCCTCCGCTGGTCCCGTCCCCGATCTTGTTATACTTTGCTCCTGCCGCGATGGCGATCCCGCAATAATTTGCCAGCACCACCCCGCCACTGACGGTTGTACCTATATAATTCCCCAACACTTCATTGCTGTTTGAACCATCAAGGTAAATGCTTTCGTTATCGTTCCCCGAAATAATATTGCGGCCTCCTTCAGTACCGTTCCCTATTTTATTGAAGTTCGCGCTATTTTGAATATGTATTCCGTAACCATTGCTCAACGCATTGGCCCCGCTCACATCGGTTCCAATGAAGTTCCCCAACACTTCGTTACTGGCCGAGCCATCGATCACAAGAGCTATATTGCTACTTCCCGAAATGATATTTCGGCCACCGGGCGTGCCGTCGCCGACCTTATTGAAGTTTGCACCGCTTTTAATCTCCATTCCGATAATATTCCCTATTTCCGCTGTCCCGGTTGCATTCGTTCCTATGTAGTTTCCCAGCACCTCATTGCTCATGGTCCCCGCATCGGTTATGTCTATCCCATAACTATTGCCGGAAATAATATTCCTTCCGTCGGCCGTACCGTCGCCGATCATGTTGCTTGAGGCGTTCTGCTTTATTCTCACGCCCGTCCCGTTGCCTAATACCGTCGATCCGTCCGCCTTGATCCCGATATAATTACCTAAAATTTGATTATATCCGGTAAAATAGCTCACTTCCTGCGACCCGATTACGATTCCGGCTGCCATCCCTGCAAAAACATTCCTGCCTTCATCTATCCCATTGCCAACCTTATTATATTGCGCTCCCGCGGCGAGATCTATCCCGGTCCCAAACCCGCCGCTCAAACTCACCATTCCGGTCTTGTCGGTGCCAAAATAATTCCCCAGGATCTCATTGCTGGCCGCTATCTGCACCCAGATACCGGTGGTACCGATCAGAGGGACGATGACGTTCCGTCCGCCCGCCATCCCGTTCCCTATTTTATTGCGATCGCCGAGAAGATATATGACCCTTTGAGAAGTATTTGGTATCGCGGAATCGCCGTTCGCGTTCGTCCCCACATAATTGCCCAATAATTCGCAATAGCTGGATTGGTAGATCGCGGCCGCGTATCCGTCGTGCGCCGCAAAAACATTTCTGCCTAGGCTGGTCCCGTTGCCGATTTTTGTGTAGTTCGCCCCGTTCTCGATCCTGATCCCCATATTATTGCCCACGCCCGAGGTCCCGCTCGCGTCCAAACCGATGTAATTGCCCAGCACCTCGTTGCTGTTGGATAAATATATATATATTCCCCATCCGTTATTCCCGGCTCTGGTATTCCCTGATATCACATTCCGCCCGCCGGCCAGTCCGTTACCGATCTTATTGTATTTTGAATCCCCGCTTATAAAGACCCCGATGTCGTTCGACAGCGGGGTTATTCCATCCGGCTGGACCCCGATATAATTACCGATGATCTCATTGTAGTCGTTATGATCGGTGAACAAATAGATCCCATAATTATTTGTTCCTCTGTTCCCCGAGATCACGTTCCGGCCGCCGGATTCAGTACTGCCGATGCGATTGAACCGCGCATTTCCCGCAAGTTCGATGCCGTGATAATTTGCAATAGAGGTAGTGCCGTTTTTATCGGTCCCGATGTAATTGCCAAGGATTTCATTGCTGGAGGTTGAATAAATCGTCAAGCCGGCGACCGAATTCCCGGAAATGATGTTTCGTCGGCTTGATTCCCTGCTTCCTACCCGGTTTCCAATAGACCCGTCTATAATTGCCACGCCGGCCGCGTTCGCGATCGGCCCGTTCCCGTTCCGGTTTAATCCGATAAAATTGCCGTATACTTTGTTATTGTTGCCGACCAGCGCTACCCCATAAGTGTTGTTGCCGGAGATCAAATTTGAATCCGTTGGGAATGATCCTCCTATAAGATTATCATAGAAGTCCGATTCGACGCCGTTGCCATTGTGTTTCGCCGCTTCTCCGGTAGCAGTGGTGCCGATATAACAATTCCTTACCTGATTTCCCGAACTGGAAGCCATCCATATCCCCCAATTACTGCCATTGATCGCCAGGCCGGAGATCTTGCAATTGGCGGAATTTGTCATAAAAAAAGCCACCCCGTTGGGACATCTTATCTCAACCCTCGGACCTGAACCCACCCCGTTGAACCCGTTTGGATTGTAAGCGTGCGACGGTAAAGTTTCCAGCTGCGATTCTCCGTAGAGCCAGACATTGTTTTTATTATTTACAGGAATATTATTGGTCAGCACGATACGATACCATTGCACTCCCGGGGCCGCTTCGTTGGTCACCAATCCGGATCCTTCGGGGGTGGCGTAAGCCTCATCGGTAAGATTAAATCCGATCCGGTCGCCGGGACTGGCAGTAGTAATCACATCCCGTAATGATCCGGTACCGGAATCGTTCGTATTTGTGACCCATTTATTCGGTATCCAGGCGAATGAAGAGGAAAATGCAATAAATAAAAATAGCGCGGTGAGCAAACCAGTCTTAGCAAGTGACTTTCTAATGGTCATATAGGTTGTAAAAATTGTACTGGCGTGAGCATGGCTTGTCAAGCTAAATAATCAAGCCCGAGTTTTTCTAGAACAAATTCTTCCGCCCGCCGCATCCACTGCCTTAGCCAGAACTTTTCGGAGGTCATCGGCCTGACCAGGATGGTATAAATACCCGCCAGGTTCCCCCCCAGTACGTCCATAAAAAGCTGGTCGCCGATGATCACCGCGTCCTTTCTTTTAGCATTAAGCAATTTCAGCGCCTTGTCGAACGCGAACGGGAACGGCTTGGCCGCCATGGTGATGGACGGGAGCTTGAGCGTTTTTGAAACATAATCCACCCTTTCCGGATGCATGCTGTTCGATACCAGGCAAATATTGAACCCCTTTTCCCGAAGGTCCTGGATAAAGCTGAAAAGCACCGGGGTGATATCGAGCATTTCGCGGGGCAGCAGGGTCTCATCCATGTCCATTATGATCGCCGTGATCCCTTTTTCTTTCAGGCGGTCAAAATCTATACTGTAGACGGATTCAAGATATTCCTTAGGCCGGAATATTTCCAGGTTCCAATCCATATTTTTTAAACATCCTTTCAAACGTTTCCTTAAAATCGGGAGATACCAAAAAGTGCAGAATCCCCCACTCCCCTTTGGGCGGCTCCGGGGTCCGTAATATTAACATGCCATCGAACGCCTCAAAGAACGGGCACCAGAAATGGATCTCCGCCGCTTTTACCTTTATAAAATAGTTTATACTGTCTTTCATAACTTTACGTGCAATCTATTTTACCCCCTCTGCCCTTCGGGCATCTCCCCCTTATCAAGGGGGAGATTATAGAGGGGGTCATAGCTTCGGTATATAGAACAGGTTGACGGTCGGCGCGTCTTTCATGATCGCGCGGTTGATCTCCGCCAGCTTACCATCGCGGACCGAGCTGACCGCCCGGTCGAGCTCCGCGACCTGGTCCAGCAGACCGTCCACCCTCCGGTTATCGTAATAAGTAAAATTCGCGGTCCCGTCCGAGCTGAAAAGCGGTTCGATCAGGTCAAGGGTATCGGTTTTAGCGTTCACCTCTTCGGTGATCTTGTAAAAATCGGCTTTATACCCCATCAGGAACAGATGCTGCCGGCCCGATCTAAGCTCGCCCTCCCATTTTCTCTGATCACTGTAGTCCACCGATTGGGTCTTTACCTTGATCCCCACCGCCGCCAGGTCTTTCTTTATTTTTTGCGCCATCAGCAGGGTTTTTACTCCGTCGGTGTGCAAAAGCAGTAACTCCATGCCGAGCGGTTTTTTTAACAGCTTCTTCGCCTTTACCGGATCGTATGAAAACCCCTCCGGGCTTGCTTCGTAGCCGGACAATCCCGGCGGGATGACCCCGGTCGGCACGACCTCTTCGCTCATGATCTCCCGCGCGATGTATTTCCGGTCGATGGCGTAATTTATCGCGTAGCGGATATTTTTATCGTTGAAAACATCCTTATGAAGGTTAAGACCCAGAAAGAATAGGCCGTCATAATCTTTTGCTTCCGCCAGAGAGCAGATCATTAATAAAAGGCAAACAATAAAGATATTAAGCTTCACGGTATTTTTTAACGCCTTCAGCAAATGCGTCTCCGCCGTAAATATCATAGGCTACGATCGCGGGGAAGTTGACAACGATGATCTTGAGGACCGCTTCCGGCCCGAGCTCCGGATACGCGACCACCTCCGCCGATCTGACCGTCTTTCCAAGCAACGCCGCTGCTCCACCGGTCGCGGCAAAATACACCGCTTTGAATTTTTTTATTGCTTCCTTTACTTCCGCGCTTCGTGCTCCCTTCCCGATCATCCCCTTTAATCCTTTTTGAAGCAGGGGAATGGTGAAGGGGTCCATGCGGGAAGCGGTAGTGGGTCCGATCGAGCCGATCGGTTTTCCCGGCGTGGGGCCGGCGTAAAATAAAACCTGGTTTTTAAGATCGACCGGGATGCCTCTTTTATGCGCCGCGTCCCGGGCTACATATAATGTACCGGAGAGAAGGACCTCGTCACCGGCTTTAAGGTCATTGATCGTTCTATCGTCAAGCGGCACGGCCACGTTCTTCATATCGTCGTTTCCTTATACCGGTGGGCGTGGCATTCTATGTTCACCGCCACCGGCAGGCTGGCGATGTGGCAGGGATGGATTTCGATGTGAACCGCCAGCGCCGTCACCCTCCCGCCCAGCCCCATCGGCCCGACCCCCGTTTTGTTCACCTCTTCGAGCATTTGCTTTTCAAGCTGGGCGATATCGTGATTGC
>CAIYXV010000045.1 GCA_903930225.1 uncultured bacterium
CCGGATCCCGACGCTCCGGTGATCGCGACAAATTCCCCGGCCTCGATCGTAAGTGAAGTGTTCTTCAGCGCCGGGACCTGGACCTTTCCGCCGATTAAATAAGTCCGGCAAATATCCTTTAATTCAATGACCGGGATTCCCAATTTTTATCTGCCTCCGGGTCCACCGAACGGGGACATTGACCGTCTGCGGTTGTCGCTTGTGAAATCCTTGACCATCTGCGCGGTCGGGATATAGATCTCATCACCCTCCGACAGGCCGGATACCAGTTCGACATTAGCCGTGTTCTCCATGCCGGTTTCGATCTCCTTAGGAGTGATCTTTCCGCTCTGGTCTTTCACAAAGACATAGGAACGGTTGTTCTTTTTTCGGATCGCGTTCAACGGTACTAGCAGCACGTCCTTTTTTTCCGACAGCACAAAATTGGCGGTCGCGCTCATTCCCGAACGGAAGAAAGAGGGGACGGAGACCGGAACGACGTCGACATAATAGATGTTGACATTGCTTATCACGGTCGATTCGTACGCGATATGCTCGACCCGGCCGGGAACGGTTTGATCGGGATAGGCGTCAAGGATGATCTCCACCGGCTGGCCCAGCTTGATCTTGGAAAGGTCGGTCTCGTCTACCTGCGCCTTTACGATCAGATGGTCGGCCATGACCAGCACGGCATCGCTCGCAGTCGCCGATTGCCCCGGCTCAACGCTCCTTAAAATAATGAAACCGTCCAGTGGAGCGATGATCGGGGTCGGCTTATAAACATCTTCCCAGTATTTGACTTCGTCCGGCCCCTTGGCGCGGGCCGCGTCCAAAAGGGTCGCCCGGTCGGCCGAGCTCATCCAGGCAAGTATCTGCCCTTTTCTAACCCGGTCGCCTTCATTTACCAGCACCTGCTCGATCCGGCCGGCGATCGGTGGCTTGATCTCGAGCCGGTTATACGGCATTACCGATCCGCTGGAAGGGATCTTGGCCATAATGTTCCCTTTAACGATCTTTACCGATTGCGGCGGCTTTTCCGTGTTCTGGGAGCAGGCCGGCAGCAAAAGAATTAAACTGATCAATGCCATGACCACAAGACCGCTTGACCGCATGACCAGCAGACCTTTTTTATGGTCTTGAGGTCTTGTCGTCTTGAGGTCTTTGAGTCTTGGTCCCATCATTCCATTTTTCATTTTACCCATCCTCCATAAGAATTTTGCCAGGCCGCTTCGTTTTGCAGAGCTGATCTTTGCGCGTTGATCAGGGTCTGCTGGGCCGAGATGTACTGACTTTCGATCAGGTCCCAGTTGGTGTAATTCATCAGGCCGTTCAAATATTCCACCTGTGCGATCTTTTCTCTCTCTTTTGCCGCCTCCAGGTAGAGTTTTTTCACTTTCAGGGACTCGACCGCGTCTTTTAGATTTTCGTATGCTTCTTCGATGCCGTAGCGGATCGATTTTGACGACTGGGCGAAATCCTGGCGCGCCTTGTCGAGCTTTGACCCGTTCACGGCTATGTCCGCAAGGTTGGTCCCGCCCGGAAAGAAATTGTAGGAAAGATTTAGCGACAGGGATTTATTTTCCGAATCGGGCGGCCAGTTCAAACCGGTTTTCCGGTACGATCCCTGCAGGGAAATGTCCGGAAGGAATCCGCTGACCGTGGAGCTGTTACCGATCTCGGCCTGTTCCAGCTGATATTTTGCGATCTGATATGAAGGCGTGCCGACCGCCAGGGAAGAATATTCCGGCGTAGAAGGCACCGTCGCGGTAAGATCTCCCTCCACCTGATCGATCTGATCGATACTTTCATCAAGCAGCTGCGCTAGGTTGGCCTGCGCCAGGCGCAGCTGGCGTTTAGCCGATGAAACGCTGTATTCCGCATCGGCCAGATAGGCTTCGTTCTGCATCAGATTCCCTTTGTCCTCTTTTCCGCCTTCGTAATTCAGCCTGATCATGCGCTCGTTCTGCCGCCGGCGCTCCAAGATCTGGTTTTGCAGTTTTAAGTTTTCCTGCGCGATCAGCAGATTGATGAAAGCAAGCCGGCAATTGTAGTACGAATCCGACCTCGCTTTATTGAGATTGGCCTGGTCGCTTTCGTATTGAACGAATGCCGACTGCAGATTAAAGTAATTGCCAAAGCCGGTGAAAAGGTTCTGCGTGGCGTTCAATCCATATGAATACATCTGCGGCGAGGCCGCGTTCGACGCGGTATAGGTTTGCGATATCGAGGCAGTACCGGAGAACTGCGGCAGAAAATTACCGTAAGACCGGACCCAGCTCCAGCGGGACGCTTCGCTTTGTTTTTCCGCGCTTTTAATGCTGTTGCTGCGGGTGTTGGCCGTGGCCAGGGTATCCTGCCAGGAGAGAGCAAAGGCTCCGGGAGTTAGAAGCAAAACTATAATTACCGCGTAAAAATAACTTTTCAGAGCTCGCACTCCTTTTATTTCCGGATTATACTTTATTAAGATCCTGATATCAAACCGCTTGTGCCCGGTCATTTAGCCTCGGCTGTGCTCCCCCCGTGGCGCCTGAATTCCCCGTGCCCGAATCTCTTGAACATTTTCATCTCTTTTTCTTTCCGGTCCTTCATTATTTTTTCAAGCTTTGCTTTCTGCGCGGGCGTCAGTTCTTTCCTTAAGTCGATCATCTGGTCCATCCGTTTCATTTCCATCTGCGCGTTGTTCTGGCTTATCTGCTGGATATAATTGTGCAGGAGATCGCGGTCCGGGGAATCTTTAAGCAGTTCTTTTTCGATCTTATCGAACAGGTCCTTGTTCTTTGAGCGTATCTGCCCTGCCTCCTTTTCTCCCTGTTTTGCCTCGGTCAGAAGCTTGTCCTGCTGCTGCTTGGTCAGTTCCAGGTCTTTACCGATCCTTTCTATGAATTTTTCGGGTCCTTTTCCCGGTTCCGGTCCTTCCCCGTGGCCTCTTCCGGGTTCCGGCCCAAAACCAAAAGCCAAAGACGATGATCCGATAATGATTGCCGCTATGATCAATCCTGCCGCCGTTTTATTTTTAAACATTTAAACTTCCTCCCTTTTTATCATACAACTGTTAGACCGGGCATGATCCAAAATAGTTCCCTTACCTGTCCGCCAGGACATAATCCATGATCGGATCGGTATTTGAATCGTTCTGCTGGAACACGTATTCCGCCAGCGTGATACTGCCGCCGTTAAAGTAGGGACGGCCGATATAGTAAACGGTAAAACAGAAGAAGAGCAGGGCAAGCGCGCCCGCCAGGACCAGGTTGGCCCTATGCGGCCGCCGGTTAATGCGGGCTTCTATCCGTGAATATGTCATCCGGTCATCTAACGGGACCTCCACTGCCTTGAGCCGGTCTATAAATTCCCTGTAATTTTTATGCTCTTCCATTTTTACCCACTTCCTTTTTTATGATCTCCCGGGCGCGGTGCAAATTGGATTTGACCGTGCCGGTTGGTAGATGCATAATCGCCGATATTTCCTCAAGCTTTTTCTCCTCGACATCAGAGAGGAGCAGGATCATCCTCTGCCGGGGATTAAGCTTTTTAAGCGGCGCAAATTCCTGAATATCGATCTTAACCACCTGGACCTCTTCTTCTATCAGCTTCAGGCCGCTTAAGATCTTTTTGACCAGGGCGTGGCGTTTCTGTTTCTTTATGTGATTGAGCGAAGTGTTGACCGCGATCCGATAAACCCAGGTATTGATCGAAGCTTCTCCGCGGAAACGCGGCAGCGACCGGTGGATGTTCACAAATATTTCTTGGAACAGGTCTTCCCGGTCCTCGCGGGAAAAAACATACCTTGAGGCCAGTCTCCAGACCTGGTCTTTTGTGCCGCTATACACATCGGCGAAATCCAATTTAACCATTTTGTCTTCCAAAAGCCATCACCTTTTAGGCAATCAAGATTCGGAAAAGGTTCCATTTATGATCGATTCGTGTCAGCGGGGCTGGGGATGCCGGCGGTCGGATCGAGGTCGGTCTTATGGGATTTATCCTTTTCCGTACTATTATATTATACCTCAAAACCGGCCTGATCTCAAGATAAGCAAGGAGGATTTGACAACTCCCAAAAGCGATCCTACAATGACCTTGTGCGGATCTTGATGATCATAGCTATCTTCGCAAGTTCGGCCCAGGCGGTCCTGGTGGGGCCGGATTATTATAAGACGCCTACCGCCGAAGCGGGGAAGGCCACTTCCGAAACGTTTACGGTTTCCATCAAGACCACGCTGAACGGAAAGCCTGAACCGGCGACCGTGAAAATGCTCGATCCAAAGCATAAGGCGGCGGGAGAGTGGGACACCTCAAAAGGCCAGCCGGCGGTTTTTAAGCTCAAGGGCGGGCAGGATTACCGCGCGGAAGCTTTTTTCCTGCGGCTCAACAATAACTCTTCCGCAAAGATAAAAAGTTTGTCACGCAACGTTAATCTGACGATCAACCTGGAATATTATAATGTCTCGGTGGCAAGCGAACATAACGGCCGGTCCGATCGACCTGCGGCGGGGACGATCAGGGTGTACTTTCAGCGCGATCCGGCGCATCAGATCGCCGTGCAGCATACGGACGGCTACGTTCCGGCCGTATTTCTGCTGGAGGCGCACAAACGGTATGTGATCGCCATTCGCTATGACGACAGCAATGTTAGCGCCAATCTGAACGGCAAAATGCTCTACGACCTGGCGGGCGACACGAAAGTAACTTTTGATTTTTAAAATTCCGCTTGTCTTTTGCCCCAATAGATGTTAAGATAGTTCTGTCGAGGTTGATGGATGATCAGTAAATAGCGTCTGCCGCTTTTACCTTGAGTGTTCCCGCTGTAATTTCGGGTCTCTCCCTCCCATTAATCAGCAGAAAAATCTATAAAGGAGAAAAACACAACATGAAGAGCATATTTGTAGGCAACCTTCCCTGGTCGGCCACCGATGCCGAGCTGTCAGAGAAATTCTCTGCGCACGGCGCGGTAATTTCCGCCCGGATCGTTTCCGATAAGTTCTCTGGCAAGTCCAGGGGATTCGGATTTGTTGACATGGAAGACGCTGACGCCGACAAAGCGATAGCCGCGATGAACGGCTACAAGTGGGGCGAACGCGAACTTACCGTCAATGAAGCCAAACCGAAGTCTGAAAACCGTGACCGGTCATCCGGCGGCGGAGAAAGACGTTCATTCAATCGCTTCTAATCGGAGCTTTTTGAATCATTAAGGCCCCCCGATTTATCGGGGGGCCATTTTTATTTTACCTGCCGCTTGAGCTTTCGGATCCTGGCAAACGATTCATCTATCCTCTGCGGGCTGATCTTTCCATTTTTTACCGCTTTTATTATGATCGCTGATACTTTTTCCGCTATTTTAGGATCGGGATCATAATAGTTGGCAAAAAGCAGGATATCGCTCCCCGAATTGACCGCCTGGATCACGGACACCTCGAGCGGATAGGTCAGGCCGACGGCGCCCATCTGCAGGTCGTCGGTTATAACGACGCCCTGATATCCCATCTCATCCCTCAATCTTTCCTGCACCTGCCAGCTGGAAAGGGAAGCGGGGTAGAGCGGATCGACGTTCTGGTCAACGATGTGGGCGGTCATGATCAGGTCGACCATAACCCTTTTCATCAGTTCCCGATACGGGATAAGCTCCGCTTCTGACCAGGTCCTGGTCACATCGGTTAGTCCCAGGTGAGAATCTTTCCCTGCGCTGCCGTGTCCGGGAAAATGCTTAAGACAGGTAAGGATTCCCGCCTGCTTATGCGCCCTGATGAAGGCCTCGGCGTAGTCGACCACGATCTCGGGAGTGGGGGAAAAGCTCCTTTGCAGGCGTCCGATCACGGGGGAATTAGGGTTGATGTTAAGATCCACCACCGGAGCGAAATTGAGGTTGATTCCGACATCCTTTAACGTGCCTGCCATTTTAAGGTAAAGGCTAAAGGCTTCCTCCGTGCTTCTGGTCGCGGCCATTTCCTGCGCCGAAGGGAGATCGGGGAAACCGTTCGCGCTTTTAAGGCGGCCGATCAATCCCCCTTCCTGGTCGATGCCGACCAGCAAGGGATAACGGGCTTTTACCGATCGCAGCTTTTTTACGGTTGCCGAAAGTTGGCTCCGGTCTTTAATATTATAAGGAAGGAGTATCACCCCGCCGATCTTGCCGGAATTGATCTCCGCTTTAAGAAGCGTTGGCATGTCCAGCCCCCGGAACCCGATCAGGATCATCTGTCCGATCTTTTCGGATAGCGGGATGCTTTTATTCTTTGAAAAAGCCGGACCGGCAGCCAAAAACGTTAACAATAGCAGCAGAACGAAAGTTCTATTTATTACTTGATGCTTCATCCCTGCGCTTTTGGAAGGCAAATGCAAAACGCGCTGCCTTTTCCTTTTTCGCTTTGAACGGAGATCGTGCCGCGATGCGCTTCGACGATCCATTTTGAAATGGCCAGTCCCAGCCCGACCCCTCCGCCTTTTCCCTCCTCGACCTGATAAAATGCGTCGAAGATCTTCTTGCGGGAGGCCGGGTCGATCCCTTTTCCGTCATCGGTTATGGTCAGCAGAAAACGCTCCGGTTCCGCTTCCAGTTTTACCTCGATTATGCCTGATTCTTTGGTATTACGGGCGGCATTTTCCAGAATATTGCCGATCAGGATCTTGATCTGGTCGGGGTCAGCTTTTATGTCCGCGTTATCGGGCAGGGTGAGCGTGATATTTTTTGCCGGGTAGCGGCCCTTGAGCGAGGAAATGGCTTCGACTAAGATATCCGACAGGCAAAAAGCGGTCTTGTTCGTTTTCTGCTCGCCGGTCTGGCTCCTGATCATCAATAATAGATTAGAGACCAGGCTGTTCATCCAATCCGATTCTTCTTTAATGTTAAGCAGTTTATCCCTTAGTTGTCCGCCGATCTCCCGGTCCCGCAGCGCCAGCTCGGCGTTGCCGGATATAACCGAAAGCGGGGTGCGCAGTTCGTGGGAGGCAAAACCGAGAAAAAGCTTCTGGTTTTTTACCAGATCGAGCGTGGTCATGGCATAGATCCCAACCCCCAGCACCGCGAAGGTCAATAGGAGCGCTACTCCCAGGATCGCTTTGATCCGGTCGAGCGAGTGGTAGAGCTGGGAAGTGGAAACGCCCACGATCAGGTAACCGAGCTTCTTTTCGCGGATATTGATCTCTTTCTGGTAGGTCTTGATCCGGGTCCCGTCGTCGAGCTCAAAGTCCTTTACAATGTCCTCCTCGCTTTTTGTGAAATGAAGGGTGTTGTTCTTGAGCGCGGGGGAGCGTGAAAGCGGTTTCCCGTTATTATCAACGAACTCCACCAGTACCCCGCTGCTGGTAAACTCGTTGCCCGAAGAGGAAAAAATGAAATTGCCGGGCTTTTTTATAAAGAGGTCGGATTTTTCGGCGATCTCGATCAAGATATTATCGGCGTAGTTAAAAAGCTTAAGCTCGGTGCTCTCGATCATCTGGTTTTTGAAGTTATAGTAGAAGCTGAATGCAAAGATAATGAGCGTGGCGGCAATGAAGAGCATTACCCAGGGCATTACCTTCAGCCGCATATCTTGTATCCCATCCCGTGAACGGTCACGATCAGCGGTTTCTTGCCGCCGCGGTCGATCTTGTCGCGTAAATACTTAATGTAAACGTCGACGATATTGCTTTCGGGGCTAAAGTCGTACCCCCACACGTTCTCGAGGATCAGCGTCTTTGAGAGCACCTTGTTCTTGTTCTCCATCAGATATTTGAGGAGGCGGTATTCCGTGGCGGAAAGCGAGATCAATCTTTTTGCCCGTTTTATCTCGCGCGTTTCCTCATCGAGCGTAAGATCGGCGGTTTTTAGCAGGCTTGAGCCCGGCGGCTGATTGCGCCTGGTCAGGGCTTTTATCCTGGCTAAAAGCTCAACGAACGAGAAGGGTTTTACCAGGTAGTCATCGGCGCCCGCGTTCAGTCCTTTCACTTTGTCGTCGAGCGAATCCTTGGCGGTCAGTATGATCACCGGGGATTTATTGCCGGAAGCCCTAGCCTTTTTTAATACCGAGATGCCGTCAAGCAGGGGAAGCATCAGGTCGAGGATCACCAGATCGTATTTCCCCTCCCGCATGAGGTAGAGGCCTTCCTCGCCGTCGCCGGCGGAATCGACCGTGAACCCTTCGCTTGCCAGCCCGCTTTTTATGAACCCGGCGATCTTTTTGTCGTCCTCAACAATCAGAACTTTCATGGTTTAAATTATATCACGCTGCGGGAGCTTCTAATGAAATTCTAATTATATTTTAATCGCGGTTTAATGACGGCGGTGCATAATAAAATAGAAAAATAGAACAACATGTTTCTTATCCCATATAAGTTCAGTTACAGGGAGGTGATAATAATGAAGAAATTAGCAGCATTACTGTTGGCCGTGTTTTGCATAAGCTCGATCGCCATTGCCGCGCCGAGTGCGGAAGCGAAAGGCTTGAAGGTGAAGCATGTTAAGGTGATTAAGGTGAAAAGAATGGGAAAGCATGCCCCTAAGGCGCCTTTGACCATGCCGACCAGCAAATAAGATTGGTTAAGTTTACCAAAGCGGAAGAAGACCCCGAACAGTCGGGGTCTTCTTTTTTTTAAAAAAGGAGCGGGCGAATAAGCCGGGTTCTGTATTAACGACCATCTGTCTGGGGTGGTTGTTGCCAAACACCTCGATGCGGCCTACTCAGGATCCAAGCGAGTCGAGCAGACTCTCTCCTTATTTGGCCTTGCTCCGCGCGGGGTTTAACTCAGCGACCGTCACCGGTCAGTCCTGTGTGAGCTCTTACCTCACATTTTCAACTTTGCCACCCGACCTTTAGAGTCGAGTTCGGCCGTGTGATTTCTGTTCCACTTTCCTTCAGGTCACCCTGAATCGCCGTTAGCGATCGCGCTGCTCTTTGGAGCCCGGACTTTCCTCTCTCCCTTGCCTAAGCTTAGGAGAGCGGTCGAATGGCCCACTCCACTTAATATTATAACATTATAACAATATTAAGAATACGGCTTGACAAAAAATTATTAAAAAGTAAACTTGAATCAGAATGAGAAAAGCGCCGACCTATTTTATCCTGCTTTTTATTCTGCTGCTGTCTTCGCAGGCGCTCGCGATCTCCGTGCGCTATGTTACCAACTGCAATGATTTCGGTCCGGGTTCCCTGCGCCAGGCGATAACCGACGCCCTGGCGAACGATACCATAATCTTCGATATCACAACCGCGGAAGCCGGCTATTCTGCCGGCGAAGCCGGACCGGGGCTGGTGACAAATGAAGCCGGGAGCGATAAATGGTTCCGGATCGTTATAAGCTTGGATCTGCCTACGATAACGGCAAACGGCGTCAAAATATTAGGTTTCACCCAGACCCGCGAAGCGAACAATACCCAGGGGCCGCCGGTCGAGGTCCGGGCAAATGTTTCAACCAACACTAAGGTATTTCGCATCAATAGCGCCAGCCATGTGACGATCGAAGGGCTGGCGGTCAACAAGTGCGGAACCAGCGGCGGTCAGTACGGCTCGCTGATCGAGATCCTTCAAGGGAATTATTGCAATGTCAGGGGATGTTATCTTGGGGTAACGGCCAGCGGAGAGAGTCTCGCCCCCCTGCGCGCTGATAACGGGGTTTGGCTTGACGGGAACTGCACCAATAATGTGATCGGCGGCACGGACGCGGCCGGCCGCAATATTATTTCAGGCTGCACCTCCGGGGTTTATTTATACGCCGATACCGGTGTGGGACAGGATAATTCTTATAATAAGGTGATCGGCAATTATATCGGGACCGACCGGACCGGACTTTTGGCGCTGGGAAATTCGCAATACGGGGTGAACCTATGGGGGGCCAATCACAACCGCATCGGCGACGGCACGGTAAAAGGGAAAAACGTGATCTCAGGTAATGGCATTAGCGGAATTTATATATATGGCGGAGCGATCAGTAATGAAGTCAAAGGCAATCTGATAGGAACGGATATTACAGGGACCTTCGCATTGAATAATACCTACGGTGTGCAGTTTAATAATAATTACGGTGGAGCCACAAATAATAAAATCGGCGGACCCGGCAGCGGCGAGGCGAATGTCATTTCGGGAAATAGCTACGGCATCTATATGTACGGCTCAGGGACGGATCATAATGTTATTGCCGGAAATCTGATCGGCACGACCATCAGCGGCGAGAGCGCGCTGCCGAATGGCCGGGCGATCATTATAGATACTGGGCCCAGATATAACCATATTGGTGGCGGCGTGACCGGAGAGGGGAACACGATCTCCGGGAACTCAGTCAATGGCATCATGATCTCCGGCTCGGGCACGGATTCAAACGAGGTCTCGGGCAACTTGATCGGCCTGGACAAGGCGGGCACAACCGCGATCGCCAACCTGGCCAACGGCGTAATAATTGCTGATGGTGCAAATTATAACGTCATCGGCAGGGATACGGCATCTTACAGGAACTATATTTCGGGCAATGGAGGGAATGGAATACTTTTTGACGGAGGTTCATCAAGCCCGCTTTATAACTCGGTCAAAAATAATTATATCGGTCTCGATATTACCGGAACGGCCAAGATCCCGA
>CAIYXV010000046.1 GCA_903930225.1 uncultured bacterium
CCGATCGAGCCGATCGGTTTTCCCGGCGTGGGGCCGGCGTAAAACAAAACCTGGCCCTTAAGATCGACCGGGATGCCTCTTTTATGCGCCGCGTCCCGGGCTACATATAATGTGCCGGAGAGAAGGACCTCGTCCCCGGCTTTAAGGTCATTGATCGTTTTATCGTCAAGCGGCACGGCCACGTTCTTCATATCGTCGCTTCCTTATACCGATGGGCGTGGCATTCCATGTTCACCGCCACCGGCAGGCTGGCAATATGGCATGGATGGGTTTCAATGTGGACCGCCAGCGCCGTCACCCTCCCGCCCAGCCCCATCGGCCCGACCCCCGTTTTGTTCACCTCTTCGAGCATTTGCTTTTCAAGCTGGGCGATATCGTGATTGCTGTGGTTCTGTTTCACCCTTCTGGTCAGGGCCTTCTTGGCGAGATAGGCGGAGTAATCGAAATTACCGCCGATGCCGATACCAATGATAAGCGGCGGGCACGCTTTTGGTCCCGCGGTTTCGACGCAATTCACTACGTAATTTATAATCTCTTCTTTGGACGCGGTCGGCAGGAACATTTTCTGCGAACTGGCGTTCTCGGCTCCCCCGCCTTTTGGCAAAACTCCGATCTTGATCCGGTCGCCGGGGACAATCTCCACGTGAATGATCGCGGGTGTGTTATCGTTGGTGTTTTCCCTGATAAAGGGATCAGAGACCACGGATTTTCTAAGGTCCCGGTACGCCCGGCTAACCCCTTCGTTCACTGCCTCATCCAGCAGTCCACCCGTGATCCTGGCCTCCTGCCCGAGTTCGATAAAGACCACCACCAGTCCGGTATCCTGGCAGATCGGCAGTTTTTCTTTTTTCGCGATCTCCGCGTTCTTTATCAGCTCGCGCAATATGTTCCGGCCAATCTCCGATTCTTCGATCTTAAGCGCGTGGTTGAGCGCGTCAACCACGTCTTCTCCCAGCTCAAAATTGGCCTGCCGGCAGAGGTCGCAAACCGTTTCAGTTATCTTTGAAGCAGCAATTTCTGGCATAGATCTATTACCGCGCTTGCCGAAGCGTTAAGCGCGGCCTTCTCCTCATTGTTCAATGGCAGCTCTACCACTTCCTCCACCCCGCCCTTCCCCAATCTGGCCGGAACCCCCATATAAACATTTTTCAGCCCGTATTCCCCGTTCAGGTAACAGCAGGTCCCGATCAATTCCTTCTTGTCCCCTGCCACCGATTCGGCCATGCGCGCGGCGGCCGAACCGGGAGCGTAATAAGCCGAACCGGTCTTAAGATAAGCGACGATCTCCGCCCCGCCGTTCTTTGTTTTTTCGACGATCCGGTCGATTTGTTCTTTGGTCAGCACATCCGTGATCGCCTTTCCCTTTGCGGTCGAAAGCCGCGGCACCGGGACCATCAGATCGCCGTGGCTACCCAGCACTTCCGCGTATACATCTCCCACCGGGCAGTTCAATGTTCTCGCGATAAAATACTGCATCCGGGCGGCATCAAGCAGCGGCGCCATGCCCATCACTCTGTTCGGGGGGAAGCCCGAAAGCTTCAACGCGTAATAAGTCATCACGTCCAGCGGATTGGTGACAATGATCAGAACGGCCTTAGGAGAATAATCGACCACCGGTTTGATTATGGATTCCAATATCTGGGCGTTCTTTACGATCAGGTCGTCGCGCGACATGCCCGGCTTGCGCGCCAGCCCGGCCGTGATCACGACCACATCCGATCCTTTCGAATCC
>CAIYXV010000047.1 GCA_903930225.1 uncultured bacterium
GCCGGGGATAGGGTCAATCGCTTCTTGATACGGGATAATAATCGCCGCAGCCATGAATTATCTGCCGCGTTCTTTTCTGCCCTGATCAGATAACTTGTGGCGCGATCGCCGATCGCCCTGATCAGGAATTTGACCTCGAGCGACTCGGGTTGAATACCGTCCGGTGCCTCAAAATAGACCTGCGGATCAACGGTGTCGAAGATCAATCTGCTTTCCTGTTTATAGCGGGCGTTGGAGCGATATTTCCGCACCAATGCCTGTCCACTTCGGCTGTTAATAGTGATGGACAACTGTTCAACGACCGAAAACTGATCGCTGATCGGGTCAAGCCTCAACCTTTTGATATTGGTGAAACCCTTCAAGTCGAACCGGACCGATATTTCACCGTTTTCCTTCAAATAATAATGCCGGGTGACCGCTTCCTGGCTGTTAAAACCCTTGCCCGTATCGACAAACAATTGGGCCAGGTACCTTGTATCGAGGGAGATTTCATCGAAAGCCGGTTTTCCTAGATACTCTTTTTCATAAGCGCTCTCTGTTTGAGTTAAATGAGCGTATTTATATTGCTCATCCGCAACCGCAGCTCTTGCGGGATCGGCGCACTCCGCCGTGTTTTTCCAGGCGGTCATGGTTGCCTGCAAGTATGCCCGGCCAAACTTCCGGTCCGGTTCAAGGTAGCAGCCCTCGCCCCATTCATTCCAGGCATTGATAAAGAGCAAGCGCTCCTCTCCCGCGAACTTTCGGTAGGTATAAAGCAGGGCTTTTTCAAGGAACTCCCGGTATTTATCGGGCATGCAGCCGTCAAAGATAAAGGCCCCCTTGATCTTTAACCGGCGCGGACTATTGTCCCAGCCGGGACAAACGCCGCGGAAACGTTTATATTCAACCTCTTTTTTTTCGGACATATTCCTGGCTAGAGAATCATATAAATAAACATTGTTCTGCACAAAACCGAGATTTGACATGTCCTGTGAAAAACCGGGATCCGTTCTTTTGGTTTTAAAAAGCACCGGGCCCAGCGAACGGACATCGGGAGCGAATTCGATCGTCGCGTCAAAACCTTTTACCAGCCGGTTAGCCTCGGGAAAAAAATTATTTTCCACATTGGCCAGATATAATCCCGGCAGGCCCGCCGCTTTGGCCGCCGCCCTCCATAAACGGGTCGTCCGCTCCGGATCGGGCAGGCAATCAGCCATATAAACGGCAAAGAACGGCTTACCAGCGACCGTAATGTAGCGTTTATCCTTAAAGATCGGGATCAAATAATCAATGTGCGCTCGGTCATCAACAGGTGAATATTCCTGTTTGATCAGCAACTCGTCCTCACGCCCATCCCAGCGGCGGTTCCAGTTATGATTTCCCCAGCAGAGGCAGAATGGAAGATCTGGCTTGCCCGAGGAGAGGACCTCGCTAAACGGTCTTTCAAGCAGCTTTTTCCCTTTGATCCAGTAATGGTAATAACAGAAGCCGTGAAGGCTGTGCGCCTTTGCCATTTCGGCCTGTTTTTCCCTTACATCGGAATATCGCAGATCATAGAAACCAAGTTCGGACGGAATCCGGGGCTGATAATGGCCCTTGAACAGCGGCCTGGCTTGCGCCACATTCGTCCACTCTGTAAAACCTTTTCCCCACCACTCATCGTTCTCCGGTATGGGATAGAACTGGGGAAGATAAAAGGCGATCATGCGGACTAGATCAATCCGTTCAGAAATATTCATCTTTTTGCCGCCAGGCACTTGGCCAGGAATTTCTTAAATCTGCCCGGCAAACTGTTCGGCGGGGCGATCATTTGGCCGAGCCGGGACAATTTCATCGTTATTTTCCAAATATCAGAATCGATTATGCTTTTAAGCTGTTCGGTTTTATGCTTTATCTCCTCATCTTTTTTCTTTATCAGCAGATCTTTTTCTTTTAGCTGCAGCTCATATATGATCGATCTTCCCAGCGCTTTAAAAAGCTGGCCAATAAAATCGTTACTGCCAGCTTCATTGAGAAAATCCCTAAAATCGTCTTTAACCGATCTTCCCACCGCCAGTACACCCAGACCACAGCCGTGCTTAAATTCAAATGACGGATATCGCGCTGATATCTCTCCCCAGAGCTTCCATACGCCAAAATCTCCTTCCCGGATATTTGTGTCATGCAAGATCACAGCCCCCCGTACGCTCATTTTCGGAAGCCATCTTTCAAAATCGTGTTTGACCGCCTCATATGTGTGGCAGCCGTCGATATGGAGCAGATCGATAGATCCGTCCGGGAACTGCGCCAGCGCGTCATCGAAAGATGCCTTCAACAGTACGGAAAATGAACTATAATTTTGCCGCTGATATTCGGCCATGCTATTATAGACCGAAAGATCATATTGGCCGTGATGGATATCTCCTTCCCAATTATCGATAGCGTAGCACTTTGTACCAGTTTTCAATTCTTTGACCGCTTGACAAAAAGCGTTGTACGAGCCGCCCTTGTAGACACCGAGCTCCACATAATTGGCGGGACGCAGCACCTCGATCAGGAAAAAGGCGAAAGGCAAATGCTCGTTCCAGTAGGAATCCTCAATGACCTTTTCCGGCAATGAGAACATTTTTATGTATTTTTGGATGGTCATTGCATTAACTTACGTCTATTTTTCACTAACGGATGATCAGAATTCGCAAAACAGGGCATGGTTCCGCAGACCGGACTTTTCTCCTGATCCCCGCCGTAATTGTAAATATATTTTCGGCATTTCTTGAATGTTTCGCTGTTCCATACTTCATCAAGAGACTGGTCGATGAGATTGCCTATTACCGCTCCCTTATTATAAACAGAACAACAAGGGAATACTCCGCCATCCCAGTTAATTGTCATCATATTAATTATTTGCTTGCATAGGTTGAGCAGATCGGGATGAAAAACAACATCTTTTAGGAACAACGGAAGGGTTCTTTCCGCTCCCCGATACAATGTTGGATCGGATCCATTGAAATATTCATGGACCGTACTGGCATCTAATGCCGTCGCTTCCCAGGACTCGTCCAGGACGGTCATTTTATTAAAATATATAGAGACCTCAAGCGATTTTGCGGTTTCCTTTGCTTTCTCCACATCATGTTCGTTGAATTTGTTGGTCAGAAATTGCCAGTAAATGTTCGGAGTCGCTTTATTTAGTCTCTTTTTCGCTTCTACAAGACCCGCGAGATTATGCAGTACTAACTGATAATCTCCTCCCACCCTGTACTTGCCGTATGTTTCCTGGCAGGCCCCGTCAATGGATACGACAAGCGAGGTTAAGCCGGATTCGATGATCGCTTTATAGTTAAGCTCCGTGAGGGAAAGATTCGAACTGATGTAAGTTTCGATGCCGCGGTCAACGGCCAGCCTGACCATGCTATGGATATTTTTATTAAGGAACGGCTCTCCCCAGTTGTAAAAATATATACGCCTGGCATACGGCGATATTTTATTAAGTAATACTTTGAATTCGTTCAGCCCCAAAAACCCTCTATTCGGGTGCGAATCTTTTCGCTCCATCCCATTCACGCAAAACGGGCATTTAAGATTGCAAATGTTTCCGGGCTCAATAATATACTGCGACGGGAATGAGCAGGAATAATCCGATCCCAGTATCGGTTCCGGATCATGTCGGCGATCTATTAGCAATTTTCTGATATTCATAAATGCCTTTTTAGCAGTTTTCGCCGTTTTGTAGACAATATTTTGCGACATTACGATATCGCCCCCTGCCTGATCAGAAACCCTTCAGGAGCAAAGGTAAAACCAAATTTATTTTCAGATTCACGATCATGGCTGTAATCATCCGGATATTTGCGGAAATATTCGATAATCGCCTCCATCGGGCCTTCACCATAGTCCGGGAGAACGGGATGGCCATTGATATTGCTGTCTTCTACTATCAGATAATCGCCTGGTTTTGTGACCGCCCGGAGCGATTCCATTTCGGCCAGGACATGCTTTTTGGAGTGGTCGCTATCTAAAATAAAAAATACCGGCCCATTATATATTTTTCGCAATTCAATGATCTCATTGCTTACTCTCGGGTCAATGGAGGAACAATGCATGGTCTTAATATATTTATTATTTTTTAATCTTGCTTTAACGTCTTCTTCCATGAACAGGTCTACGGTTAATACCAGGGACTTTTCATTGATCGCCTGCAGGATAGTAGCAAAATAGAGCGCGGAGCCGCCCTGATAAGTACCGAACTCAACCACCAGCGATGGTTTAAGTCTGTACAATATTTCCTGGTAGTTCCACATATCGCTGACCGATTTGTAGCATACCACTCCCAAAAATGTCGTTCGGCGCCAGACCCCATTATTGTAGTACCATTCATGATATTGCCGGGTTATCTGTTTAGTGTCCATCATTATTCTTTCCTCCAGTATTTTCCTGTCCAGTCGATCGGGACCAGCCCGGAAGCGATGCCGTGTTCTTTCCGGTAATCGTCAACCGCCTTCCGGCACGGTTCCAGCGCGTAATCGTCTATTATACAGAAACCGCCGCGCGCCAGTTTTGGATATAAAATATTCAATACTTCAATGGTCGAACCGAACATGTCGCCGTCCAGCCTTAAAACCGCGAGTTTATTTATAGGCGCGCCTAGCAGGGAATCCTTGAACCAGCCTTCCAGGAAAATCACCTGTTCATCAAGCAACCCGTATTTTTTGAAATTATTCATCACTTCATCTTTTGTTACCTTCAAGTACCGCATAGAATGGAGATTTGACCATTTATCCGCGGGATATTGTTTGGGATCGGGTTCGGGAAGGCCCTTAAATGAATCAGCTACAAATACCCGGCGATCCTTTACCCTGTGCGCGGCCAGGACCGCGCGCATCAATATGCACGCCCCTCCCCTCCACACGCCGGTCTCGATAAGATCCCCCTCAATCCCTTCTTTCAAAACCGTTTCTATGCAATCCTGTAAATTATCCAGCCGTTTAAGTCCGACCATGGTATCGGCGTTAGCCGGCCAGAACATTCCATTCTCCCTATGTTCCGGATAAATACTCGTTTTTTTCACGACCTCGATATCGCCATTGAACGATGACAGAAGCTTGTAAAGTGCGGCCAGCGCTTTTTCCCTGATCGTCAGGTCAGCCCCCTTATACACGTCCACCGGATGCGGCGGTTCTGGCCAGAGCGCGTAGGTCAGCGTTTTTTTAAGCAAGTCCAGATACAATGCTTCAGGTCTATTTTGCATATTTTAGGACACAACCAGGTCCCTTAACCTGACCGAGCCGAAATTTTGGTTCCAGACCATGCCTGGGTTTTTCTCATCGGCTTTGATCTCGAAACTTATCACGTTGTGAATATAGTCGTGGATTTCTTTCATGTTCTTCGTCCGGAGCAGCTCCCGGGAAAGCATGAATCCCATTGTGTACCGGCCGGGGGTAAATTCGCCGGGGTTGAAGACAACCGAGATCCGGCGGTCCTCACCCGGTTCGATCGAGAGCGGATCGGGTGCGACAGCAATCCCGATCGGTTTTTCGTCGGCGCTCATCACGACCAATTTAAAAAAGAATTCCATTTTTTTATCTTTTGCTTTCAGTCGGAGCTTGATCTTTATCGGCTCTCCCGCACGATAGACCATATTTTCATTTCCCAGCATCTCAACCTCTTCGATGACCACAGCGCCGGACAGGTTTTGTACCCGGGGGATCGCGCTCGCGTCGACAATCCGCTGGCCGCCTGACCTTCCCAGATAATATGCGATCCCCTTTTCCGTCTCGCCGTCAAAGACTTTTATCCCATTAGCCAATACCACCACCCGATCGCAGTATTGCTGAACGGCGTCCATCTGATGGCTTACAAGGAACAGCGTCCGGCCCTGGCGGGATACATCGTTCATCTTTTCCATGCACTTTTTCCGGAAATTAAAATCCCCGACCGCCAGCACCTCGTCAATGATTAGGATGTCCGGTTCAAGATGGGCGGCGACGGAAAAAGCCAGGCGGACCTGCATGCCGCTGGAATATCGCTTGACCGGGGTATCCAGAAAATCCCCGATCTCCGAAAATTCCACGATCTCCGCGTATTTGGCCTTTACTTCAGCCCTGCTCATCCCATGGATCGCGCCGTATAAATATATATTCTCGCGTCCGGTAAGCTCCGGATGAAAACCGGTCCCCACCTCCAGCAGGCTGGCGATACTGCCGTTCAATGTCACAATGCCGGCGGTCGGCTGGGTTATTCGGCTGACGATCTTCAGCAGGGTCGATTTGCCCGATCCATTCTTCCCGATGATCGCGATCCGCTCTCCTTCCTTGACCTCCAGATCGATGTCTTTGAGCGCCCAGAATTCGGTCTGGCCGATGATGGACCTTTTCGCCATTACATTAGCGATCATTTGAGATAACGCCCCGCGGATCGTTTGCTGGCGCGGCTCGGATTGCTGGCCGATAAAATATTTTTTTGAGAGCCCTTCAACTTTTATTGCTGTCGGCATGCTTATGCGCCCGCCTTATTTTTATATAACATCCGCAAATCCTTTTTCTGTCCGGCGAAAATACCAGACCCCAAAAACGGTCAGGATGATTATGATCGCGATCGACATCAGCAGGCTGACCGGGTCCAGCCGATTCTGCCGGCCGACGATGCACCAGCGAAAACCTTCGATAATGCCCACCATCGGGTTCAGGCAATACAGCAGACGCCATTGCTGAGGGACAATTACGCTCGAAAATCCGACCGGGGAAAGATAAAGGCCGAACTGGATCACGATCGGGACAATATAACGAAAATCCCGGTATTTTACGTTCATCGCGGAGGTGAAAAGTCCCAGGCCGATCGCGGCAAAAAATACCATCAATAAGAAAAACGGCAATAATAATATATGTCTGGCTGGAATGACGTGATAGAAACCCATCACGCAAAAGAGGATCAGCAAGCTTATTATAAAATCGATCAATGGGACAAAAACACTGCTGATAGGGATAATGATGCGCGGGAAATATATTTTAGAGATCAAGTTTTGATTGGCAAGCAAACTGGCGCTGCTTTCCTGAAACGCGCCGGTAAAATACAACCAGGGAAGCAATCCGGTAAAGACCAGGATCGGATAAGGAACGCCGTTCGACGGCATCCTGGCGAATTTCCCAAAGATCAGAGTAAATACCAGCATCGTTAAAAGCGGACGCAGCACGGACCACAACACGCCGAATACGGTTTGTTTATAGCGGACGATAATATCCCTCCAGGAGAGAAAAATAAAAAGTTCACGGTATGACCAAAGGTCCTTTAAATATTGTTTTTCCGTTCTATTCGCGGCGATCACTACCCGCTTGCCATGCTGCAGATCAGATATTTTGTTTTTTATTCTTCTGAACATTTAAGATATTTCCATTTCTGGCCGTTTGCCGGGGATCAAACTATTCGTTCTGCGCGTTATTTCCAGATATTCATGCCCATACTCCGCGTCCGGCTCCAGATAATTTCCCTCCGCCCACTCGTTCCAGGCATTGATGAAAACCATCCGGTGCTCTTTGGGCCGCGACTGCAAATGGTTTATTATCGCTTTCAGCCATCTGCCGTATTCACGGGGCGACGAATGCTCGATCACCAGGCCATGATCCCCCATCCTCGGGGTATTGTCCCAGCGGGGAAATATCCCGGGATAGAATGGATAATCCCGTTCCTGATGCTTCACCATGTACGGCCAGATCTTTCGATAGTCCCAGGTCCAGATCTTATTTTTCCCCCGCCTGAACTTGTTGATGATCCTGGCCGAAAGGCTTAATTTTCTATTCATCGAATTCTTGCATTTCTGCCAGCTCGGCTGGAACTCTACCGCCGCGTCAAACCCCCACCGGCGCGGGTCGTTATCATAGGTGCCGGTAGTTTCGACCGACAAAAGATATAGGCCCGGCAATCCGTTCTTTTCGGCCAATTCCCGCCAGAGAGCAAGCAAGCGCCGAACATTCGGGATCTTTTCGGCCTTGTAGATCATAAAGACGGGTTTCCCGTCCACTCTAATCGCCCGCGGATCTTTTAGCGCGGGCAGCAGCCATTCAAAATGTTTTAGCTCGTCCTCTTCTCCTCCGTACGACTGCTCCTGCAGAACATCCTTCTCTTCGCCCGTCCACCGGCGGGACCAGGGCTCATTGGCCCAGGCCAGGCAGAAAGGAAGATCCGGTTTACCGGATGCGATCATGTCGAGTACCGGCCTTTCCAGCAGCAGTTTGCCGTTAAACCAATAATGCCAGTAACAAAAACCCTCAATGCCGTATCGCTTTGCTAAGGCCGCCTGCTGTTCACGCACTTCGGGAGCGCGCAAATCATAATAACCTAGATCGGACGGGACTTTTGGCTGTGAATGGCCGGGAAAAAGCGGATGGGCTTTTGTCACATTGCTCCATTCCGTGAAACCCTCTCCCCACCACGCGTCATTCTCCGGGATCGGATGGAACTGCGGCAAATAAAAAGCGATCAGCCGGGCCGACTGTTCAGCGTTCAAGGCTGGACCTCACCGGAGCGGCCGCGAGATCGGTGTTCAGCACCGCGCTCAACGACCTTTTCGCGCTTTCAAATGAAAAATATTTCCGAACGTTCTCGATCCCGTTGCGGGACAATTTTTCCCATAATGCCTGATCGGTATATAATTCGCGCACCGATGCCGCGAATTCTTCTTTATTCGATGCGATCAGCACGTTCTCCCTGTCCGTCAAATACATGCCTTCGACCGCGAGCGGCGTCGCCACGACCGGAAGCCCGAAACCCATGCTAAAACTTATCTTCCCTTTTACCCCCGCGCCCCACCGGAGCGGGACCACGGATAAGCGGCAATTGCTAAAATAGGGATCGATATTCTTGACCTGACCGGCAATGATAATGTCTTGAGAAGCCAGAGCCATAAGCTCCGGGGGCGGATTGCCTCCGATCACATGGATCTTTACGTCCTTTATACCTTCCCGGATAAGAGGAAAGATCTCTTTCAGGAAATACAGCATCGCGTCGAGATTGGGCAAATGTCGGAATCCTCCGATGAACAGCAGGTCTTTTCGTCCGTTAAAAGGCGCGCGTTCATCGCGGATATCATGGATGATCGATACCACCCTGGCGACAACGCCAGGGGCCTCTTTTTCTATCATCCGCTGTTCCTCGGGGCTTACCACCAGAGTGATATCGGACTTTGATGCTATCTGAAGTTCGAGTGCTTTGATCTTTTCCGCTTCCCTAATCATAACTTCATCCGTCATTGACTCCGCTTTACGCATTTCCCGCAAAAAGTGCAGGTCAACGGTGTCAAATATTACTTTCGCGCGCGCGCAATAGCGCTTGACCAGGTCCATATGCTTCCGCGCGACGCTAAATCTGCTTATAATCACAACGTTATACAGATGTCCGTTCTTCTTCAAATGGTCCGAAAGCGAACCGGAATAGCGGTCGGTCAGCACCTCGAGGCCCGCGCCCTGCATGTCGCGGACATAGGTAAAGGGATAATCCCGGTTATCAGGGTAAAAAGTGATCTTATAACCCATCTCCCTGATTACCTTGAGCATATTCCACATTCTCAAAGACCCTTCGTCGTGGTCTGTCAGGCAGACGCTGACGTCGATCACCAGCATCCTCTTTGTCACATTCCTCTCTTTTTCCAACTCGATTAATCCTCCACTCACAGAGTGCCGGGCCAGCTCCGCTTTCCATTTATCGTAGAATTTTGCCTGATTCACCAGTTGATATTGTTTGACCCCACTTGACATATCTTTTCCGGAAGTCATCCCCTCAAAATGGACTACCGTTGAATTCGGCTGGTACATGATCTTTTTCCCGCTCCCTTTCACCTTAAAAGCCAGATCCACGTCCTCATAATAAGCGGGACGGTATCTTTGATCGAACTTTCCCAGATCGATGAACAGTTTCCGCGGTATCATAAGGCAGGCGCCGGAGCAATAATCAGCTTCTCTTGCATAATTATACCTATGATCCTCCGGAGACCCCGCTCGCCCGTAATTGGAAGCCGAACCATCCCGCCAGATGATCCCGCCGGCTTCCTGCATACGGTTATCAGGAAAAACCAGCTTTGAGCCAGTGAGGCCGGCATCCGGGAAAGTTTCAAATGTTTTTAACATCGGGCCCAGCCAATCGGGCGTTACCATCGCGTCATTATTTAAAAAGACCAGATATTCGCCTCGGGCCTCGTCCGCGGCGCGGTTGCACGAATCGATAAACCCCTGGGTTTTACTGTTCCTGAGCATCCGCAAGCCAGCCATGCGCGACAGGACCGGCACGGTTTCATCAGTTGAGCAATCGTCAATTATGATAACTTCATAATCGAACGCGCCCGTCGTGTTTTCTTTAACACATCTTAGGCAATTCAACGTATACTCCAGTTGGTTAAATACCGGTATTATTATTGACACTTTTGGCTTTTCTGAAGCTCTAAAATCATACTTGATCTTTCCAGGGTCACTGATAATATCCTTTAATTTAACCCAATTTCTCAAGATCTGGTCGGCGGGCCGGCGGACTGAGCTTTCCCATTGTTTTTCTAAGTTGCGGTCAGAGGTAGTCCTGGCATTGTTAAATAATACGGCGAACAAAGCCGAGACCGGCCCTTTTATTCCCTTTTTAACCGTTAAAGGCAGCGGTATCCGATCAAATGTATCTGCGATGTTTGCGGCATGCCTTACCATTTCCCGGAGCGGCCCCGATATTGCTTGCTTTGCGCTCCGGATCGGAGCGGTTAAGCGCCAGGAAGTCGAATCTAACAGTCCGGCAAGATGATGCTCTTTTTCCCAAAGTTTGGACTCGAGTTCGGCGATCTTTCCGTTCTTATGGATAAGTTCGCGTTCCATAATGATGTATTTTTTGCTTTCGGAAGCCAGCTCTGAAGTGTAAAAATAATCGCGCGCCTTAACATATTCCTTTTTCGCCTGATCGATATCCGCGATCGCATCCGGGTCAGGATCGTTATCACCGGCTAATTTAAAAAGGGACTGATAGCACTTTGATATGCCGGGCAATAATCGGTCGGTCAAAGAAGCGGCACCGGCGTTATGGTGCTTCATAGCAGGATCCA
>CAIYXV010000048.1 GCA_903930225.1 uncultured bacterium
CGTTTATCCGTTTTATTATCCGTTGATAATTTCATCGCAATTCCAGTATCAGCTTCAATAGCACTTCCCGATCGTTTTGCGCCGGGTCGTCGAGCACTTTTTCCAGAAGCGCGTCGAGCGTTTCTCCGACCTTCGGTCCGGGCGGGATCGATAATTCCCGCATCACGTCGTTGCCGTCGACTTTCAGGTCTTTCACATGAAGCGCGTGCTCTTCGGTAACGATCTTATCGATCCGGCTTTTCAGCTCAACCAGGTACGAGTCGCCGATATTCCGCCCCATCGCTTCGGTATCCGCTTTTCTCAAGGAAAAAAGATCATCGAGGTTCTCGATCCCAACCCGGCGAATGAACCGGCGCACGGCCGCGTCCGACCAGGCCGGCCGGTAATCGAACATATGGTTCCTAATCAGATTGGCGACCCTCTCGATCACGTCGTTACTGAACTTCAGCCGCTTCAATACTTCAGCGGACAACTCCGCCCCGGTCTGATCGTGGTTGTAAAAAGTGAACTCCACCTTGCAGGCCGGCTTGGAGATGTCGTGCAAAAGCGCCGCCAGCCGGACCACCAGGTTACCGGCGGGCGCGGCATCGCAGGAAAAGAGGCTGTGCCAGTAGACGTCGAACTTGTGATATTCCGGCGGCTGTTCGATGCCCAGGCAATTTATAAGCTCGGGAAGAAAAAGGTCGAGCAGACCGGAATTTTTCATCAATTCCAGGCCGATGCTCGGTTTTTTTGCCTTGAGCATTTTTACCAGTTCATCATGCACCCGCTCCACCGCTACTTTTTTTGTGACCGGAAGCGTTTTGGATATGGCGGCAAAGGTGTTTTCCTCGATTGTAAATCCCAGCACGGCCGCGAACCGGCAGGCGCGGAGCGAACGGAGGCCGTCCTCTCCAAATCTGGCGACCGGATCGCCGACCGCGCGGATCAGCCCCGCTCCGGCGTCAGCCGCTCCCGAATATTTATCCACGAATTCATTGGAGACCGGATCATAGGCCATCGCGTTGATCGTGAAGTCGCGGCGGGAAAGATCCTCTTCCAGACTCTTAGAGAAAGTAACGGAGGCGGGATGCCGGCCGTCGGAGTATCTTTCGTCCCGGCGAAAGGTGGTCACTTCAAAGGGGATATCTTTGATCAGAACGGTAACTGTTCCAAAATCAATGCCGGTCGGAATGACTTTTTCAAAAAGCCGGGTTACCTCCTGGGGCGCGGCATCGGTGGTCAGGTCCCATTCACCGGGCGAACGGTTGAGAAGCAGGTCCCGGACGCATCCGCCGACCAGATAGCACCTCTTACCCTTATCCTTCAAGGTCGTGATTATAAAAAGCGCGCCGGGCGGGAACTTGATGCCGTCAAACATTTTTTTATTATAACACCACAATATGATAAAATAAACGGAATGAGGATATTAAAATACGGCGTTTTCGCGGCCTGCGTCCTGATCATCCCCCTGCTCCTGGGCGAGGTCACGCACGAAGTGTTTTTTCTACAGTCTTCCGTCAGGGAAAAAAGGACCTCGGACCGGGGCATCTACGTCACTTACTGGGTGGCAAAGACCCCCCATCGCTTTGAAGAATTAAAGAACGAAGCCAAGGCCAGCGGGATCAATACCCTGGTAATCGACGCCAAGGAGATCTTGAGCGGTCCGCTGATCGAACTGGTAAAAGAAAAAAAGCTGACCCCCGACGCGGAGCTCCAGCCGAACCTCTGGCTTAAGAACCTCGCGGACCAGCTTCACGCGGAAGGATTCACCCTGACCGCGCGCCTGGTCACGTTCAAGGACGACCATCTGGTCCTCGCGCGCAATGACCTGGGCGTGCAGGCGGGCGGAGGATTATACCGCGACCGCAAGGGCGGAAAATGGGCCGACCCCTACTCCGACGAGGTCCGTTTATATAATGAAGCGATCGCTGAAGTAGCCGCCATGTCGGGGGTCGATGAGGTCCAATTCGATTATATTAGATTCCCGGCCGAAGGCGAGGCAAAGAACGCGAATTACCCCCATCTAAAAGCGGGAGTGAGCAAAGTCGATATGATCTGTTCGTTCCTTGAAGGTGTTCGCAAAAGAGTAGAAAAATATAAGGTATCGATCGCGGTCGATATTTTTGGGGTCACCGCCTGGCAAAGCAAGAATGATATCGCGAGCCTCGGCCAGGATTTAAAAAAGATGTCAAAATATATCGACGTCCTGTCGCCGATGTTCTATCCTTCGCATTTCCACAATGGGTACGACGGCTATGCTAACCCAGGCGCCTATCCGTATTATTTCGTCTATACCGGGGTTAAAAAGACAAAAGAGATGTTATCCGGTGAAGCGGTGGCGATCGTTCCCTGGATCCAGGGATTCAACATGAAATCACCGAATTATGGCCCGGGTTATATCACGGAACAGGTAAAGGCCTGCCACGACGCGGGGACCGATAAATATCTTATTTGGAACGCCCGGAACATCTACGATGTTCCATTCTCTGCGTTAAGGAACAAATAAAAGACCTCCCTCTAAAGGGTTCAGCCTTTCTTTTTGTTCTGTGCTTCCCGGTAGATCTCGATGATCCGGTCGCCGATCACGTCCCAGTTATATTTTTGTTCCACCAGCTCCCGTCCCCTCTTCCCCATCGCCTTCGCCTTTGCCGGATCGGCCAGAAGTGAATTGACCGCTTCCGCGATCGCGTCCGGGTTCTGCTTGGGTACCAAAAGACCTGATTTGCCCGGTTCCATTACGGCGTTCGGACCGGGGATGTCGGAAGCAACCACCGCCGTGTAATTCGCCATTGCCTCCAACTGAACGATCCCAAAGGCCTCCAAGCGGTTGATCGACGGGAAGATATAAGCCAGGGAGGTATAATACAGTTCTATCAGTTTTTCGAACGTGGCCGTGCCCAGGAAGGTGATCGATTCGCCGATGTTCTCTTCGGTGACCAGGTCGAGGATGTGCGCCTTTTCTTCACCGTCGCCGCAGATGATCAGCTTGGTATCCGGGAACTTCGCCAGAATCTTCGGCATCGCCTTGACCAGATAATCACAGCCCTTGTTCCCCGCCAGGCGCCCCAAGAAAAGCAGCTGTTTTGAGTTTTTCTTGTCCGGGGTCAGGTTCAGCTTTTTTTGTATTTCGTCGATCTTGTCGTGGAAGATGCCGATCGGAACGACATGATGGGGGAAATGCTTCATTACCGGAGAAGAAGATGCATAGGTTTCGGTGGTCGTGATGATGGCATCCGCCTTGGGAAGGAACATCCGGGCGTACATGTTCGAGCTGCCCTCGAACGGAGGCACCGCCCAGCGCGGGACGGGAACGCCGAAATATTTTTCCGAGATCGTGACGTCGCAGTGATAGGTCACGACCAATGGTTGCTTGATCTTCCCCGCGACCGCGCGCAGAAAGCTGAACGCCGGCACGTGGCAATGAACAATATCGTACCCTTCAAGCATTTTGAGGTTGAACTTTAACGATACCGGCAGGTAACTGAACATGTCGACCGCGTCCAGGCGGATCACCCGGAACCCTTCCGGCAGTACCTCTTCAGCAGGCGCGTTCTTTGCCTTGGGCAGGTTATTGGTGATCACGGTCACCTCGTGACCTTTTTTTACCATGATCGCGGAAACATCTCTCACATATTTCTCGGTACCGCCGGTGTGGGGATAAAAGTACGGGGACAGCATTACGATCTTCATTGAATTTCCTCCTTCTGTCTGGTCTTGAGCCTTGAATATTCAGAGAGGAGCCGGTATCGGTCAAGGCCGATCGAAAACGATGGTAACATATACGGCCAGCTGGCGCAACCGATACATGCCTGTTCCCTCCCCTGGCGTCCGTTGCGGTTGAAAAGGCAGGGGACCGCCCGCGCGGCGTCGGGCAGATAGGTGATCGTTGTTTCGCGGGCGCGGCAGCGGGGATAGCCGATATTATTTCCCCGGTTCTTAATGAACTCGAGCGCGGCCAGGTCCAGCTGGACGTTCTTCTGGTTGAAAAAGTACTTCATGTAATCCAGCGATTCCCGCTCAAATCCGGTAAGGCCGTTATAATCATAGACCGGATTGAAACGGACCTTGACCAACATTTTCCCCGCGATCTCCATCATTTCCGGAATAAAGCGGAGGCTGTCCCGCGTTATATTGTAAAGGATGACCGGATTCTCGCCGATCTCTAAAGCATATCTAATATTACCGATGACGGTACTAAAGCATTCGGTCCCGCGGCTCCGGTCGTGCTCATCCGTGATCGGATAATCAAGCGAAAAATAGATCGTTCTGGTCGTTCCTTTTATTTCTTTCGCCCGGTCCATGTATTTTATGCCGTTGGTATACAGATCGGTCTCAAATCCCTCCTCCTTCGCCGCGGCCAGGAACCGAGGGAGTTCATCGTAAAGCAGAGGTTCTCCTCCCAGTACCTGAAGTTCCAAGGCCCCGCCCTTTTTAGCGTTTTTAAGGTTTTCAATATGTCTTTCGACCGGGGCCGACTCAATACCCTGTAAAGCGCCATCGTTCCAGATCTGGCAAAATTCGCAGGTATCGTTGCACTGAAAGGTTATGTAGTAAAGACAAACTCTTGGCGCCATTTATAAATTATATAACAAAAATGAAATTTCCGTAAGTTTTTAACGATATATATATGTAGAGAGGACCGCCTCTTATTTGGTACAACTAAAGCCGGAACGCCTGTTCTCCGGCTTTTTTTGTTTTATATATCTCCGAGCCTGCCTGCCCGCCAAAGTCAAATTGACGAAGGCGGGTTCGGGCTTTTTTATTATCTAAAACTATCAACGAATATAAAAACGGATCAACGAATTCCCGGAATCTTCCCATCCGTTTATTCGTTTAATAATCCGTTGATAGCACAGCTAGGCGGTCTTGAACTTGGGCAGGAATATTCCCGCCACCCCTGTGGCCAGGACCACCCATCCTAAAATCGCGATCGCGGCCAGAATGCCCCAGAAATCGGCAATGACGCCAAATACCACGACCGGCAGAGTAAAGGCGGAATTGATCAGCATGTTCTGCACGCCAAACACCCTCCCCCGGATCTGCCTGGGTATCTTCGACTGCAGTATGGTCTGGATCGAAGAAGTCATATAGATATTAAAAAGACCAAGGATCATGATCAGAAAAAGCGCCATGTGCAATTCGGCGGTGTTCGAAAGCCATAGCAGGGTCAGGCCGGACATAAGAAAGCTTATCACAACGATTGTGCCAAGCTTTATATAATGGCGCAGTTTTTCGAGCGTTGCCATGCCGATGACCATCCCCACCCCGACCGCAATGATCAGGTAGCCGAAATTGCGCTCGCCGATCATTAGAATTTTGCCGGCGTATGATATGGCCAAAAGCGAGATGGTGGCAATGGCGGAGGTCGCGACGAAAAGTTTTATCAGCGCGTACCGGACGACTTGGTTCCTTCTTATGAATTCAAAACCTACCCCCAGATCGCCGATCGGATGGGCGTTTTTATTGATCGTTGTTGTTACGCGGAACTTTAACGGTACCAGGAGGATCGCGGCGCTCGAAACAAAATAAAGCACCGCCGCGGCCACGAACGTTCCCTTTTCTTCCAGCAGGCCGACCAGCGGCGCGCCCAGGCCGAACCCGACCACCGATGACGCCATCCAGGTAAGCATAAACAGCGAATTGGCCACGATCAAATTGTGTTTTTCCACTATTTCGGGAATGGCGGAGTTCTCGGCCGGGGCAAAGAACTGCGCGGCAGAATATATCAATAAGCTCAATAGAAAGATCATAAATACCGATTTATAGATCAAGGGGATGATTAATAGTATTAGCAGGCCGCGCAAAAGGTCTGAAATGACCATGATCCACTTGCGGTCGAACCGGTCGGCCACGATGCCGGCCCAGGGCGCGACCAGCACCGAAGGTATCCCGAAGGCCAAAAGCGGCAGGGAAACACCGGTATTGGAATGCGTCAGCTGGTAGACAATGATCATCAGGACGTAAACAAAGACCCGGTCCGCCAGCTGCGAGGTCAGCTGCGCCAGCCAGAGGAAAAGAAAGCCGAAATTGGAAAGAACCGATATGAACCCGTAAACTTTCGGCCGGTTCAGTTTTTCCATGTTCTCACGTCCACTCCCAGGTGTTCGCCTATTAAAATCGCGGGATCGATGCCCTTGCGGAAGATTCCCTCCACCCGCAGGAAATTAACTTCAAAGAACTTTTCAAGTTTTGGGAGATCTTCCCCCTGCTTGAGCCGGTTTAGAGAATGCGCCAGCAGGCGGAAAAGGTCCGAGTTTTTCTGCCCCTCGACCGTCGCCGCGTTGATCACCCGGATAAAATAAAATCCGATCCGCAAACCGTCCGCGCTTTCCCTTAGCTTCTGGAACGATTCGATCGTTTCACACTGGCTTAAAATGTCGAGATTGCGCCCCTCGGCGATCAAAAGCTCGAGCAGGGTAAAAGTCTCGACCCGCCCGCCGAACCGCGAGGTCGGACGCTTAGCGCCCTTCGCGATCACTCTGATCTTACCATAATCGCTGGTAAAAATTGTGACCAGCTTGCCGGTCTCGTCGAACGGCCGGCTCCCCATCACTATCCCTTTGGTCTTGTATAAAGCCATATTTTAAACTCGGTCCCCTTGCCCTCTTCGCTCCGCACCTCGATCTCCCCGCCGTGTTCCTTTATTATACGATAAGTTATCGCCAATCCCAAACCCGACCCCCTATCTTTGGTGGTAAAGAAAGGATCAAATATCCGGCCCAGATCGTCCGCAGGGATCCCCGCGCCGGTGTCCGCGATCTCGACCAGCAGTTTTTCGATCCCGCTCTCTCCTTTAAACCGGTCGCCCCGCACGCGCAACTGCCCGCCGGAAGGCATCGCTTCCATCGCGTTAAGCATTAGATTCATGAAAGCCTGGGTAAGCTGTTCCCAGTCCCCCATGACCAGCAGGTCCGGCGGAACTTCATCGACGATCTTGATCCTGCTCTTTTCGGCCTGCGGCCGGATCAGGTGGATGATATCTTTCAGCACGCGGCTCAGATCGGCCTCGGATACTGAATATTTTGACGGCTTTCCGATCCGGAGCAGATTCTCGACAATGGAATTTATCCGATCAAGCTGGCGGGGAACGATCTCGGTGTATTTTAAAATGAATTCCCGGTCATCCAAGTTGTCGGGCAGGATCTGCGTCAAACCCTTGATCGACGCCAGCGGGTTCTTGATCTCATGCGCCAGCCCGGCGGACATAGTGCCCAGGGCGGCAAGTTTTTCCGACTGCAAAAGGTCCCGGTAAAGTTTCAGGTTCTCGGCCGAGAGATCGTTTATCGTCTTCTGGTAATAATAGCTCCCGCGGAAAAAAAGGCGGTCGACTGTGGACTGGACATAGCGCCGCGCCGGGTCGAACATTATGATCCCCGCTAAGATCAGGAGTACCGTCGCCAGCAGGGAATTCCAGCCGGTGACCGATTGGAATATTTCCTTGAAGAGAAAGATCAAAAGCGTATAGAGGCCGGTAAAGACCAGGGTCAGGATGGAATAGACGATGCTTCCGCGCAGGACCAGGCGGATATCGAGCAGTCGATGCTTAAGGATCGCATAAACCGTTATCACGATATACAGCGGAACAAAATAGTGGGCCAGCGAAGGAAAATTGATATTAAAGACCGGGAAGAACGCGGTCGCTCCGCCCCCGAACGCGACGATGGAAGCCAGCACGATGTAAAAGATCTGGTTCCGCCGCTCTCCGTATGATTCGCGCGCGCCGCGGATCAATCTATTAATTCCGATGAGAACGCAACCGATCAGGTACAGCGCGAAGATCAAATACGCCGGACCGGGAACGGGATAATATCGGTACGCGCCCCGGGCCGCCACATCCGCCGCCATAAAGGGAGTAAAAAGGTCAAGGACTAAAAAAATAAAGCAGAAAACAAAGTCGCCGATCAGCAGTTTTGCGTCCCTTTTTAGGTCGTTGAGGAACGCGGAAACGAACAGAAGATAAAAAGCGGGTATCATTATCGCTCCGGCCAGGTTCAGCCTGGTCCAGAACATGACCGATACCTTATCGGGAGCCAGCTCGCCGGCCGCCTGCGCCAGACACCAGATGCCTACGGCAAAGGTAAAGAGGCATAACGCCGCATTTGCCGGTTTGGCGCGCCCCTGCAGATAGACCAGAAGCCCGAGCGCGATGCTCGCCGATCCGGTGACTAGAAGCGATGCGACATAAAAAGACATCGCGTTCATTTTAACATATAACAATGCTATAATTATTGATGTGACCGCAAAAGAAAAGCCGAACATCCTCATAATCGACGACGAACCGGACATGAGGGAGACCCTCCGGTCAATACTGAAAAAGAAGTATTCCCCGTTCACCGCCGGGTCCGGACCCGACGGGTTAAAAGAAATAAAGAAACAAAGCTATGATCTGGTCCTGCTTGACCTTAAGATGCCGGGCATGGACGGGATCGCGGTCCTGGGGAGCATAAAAGAAATAGATGCGATGCTGCCGGTCATAATCGTTACCGCCAGCAAGGAGTTGAAATCCGCGGTCGAAGCGATGAAGGCGGGTGCGGAGGATTTCATTACCAAACCGTTCGAGGTCGAGGAACTGCTCGCGGTCATCAATAAATCGCTCGAAAAAAGAACGCTAAAGATCGAGAACCGGGCCCTGCGCGAGATTATAAGCGACGGCGACCGGTTTTGCGACCTCATCGGCCGTAGCGAAAAGATCAAAAGGGTCATGTCACTGATCAAGAACGCGGCCCGGACCGACAGTACGGTCCTGATCTCCGGCGAATCCGGCACCGGCAAGGAGATCGCAGCCAAGGCGCTCCACAAAACCGGCGGCCGGGCTAACAACGCCTTTATCGCTTTAAACTGCGCCGCCATACCGGAGAACCTCTTGGAATCGGAGCTTTTCGGGCACGAACGGGGCGCTTTTACCGGCGCGCTTGAACGCCGGATCGGAAAGTTCGAGCTGGCCGAAGGCGGGACCATCTTCTTAGATGAGATCGGGTGCATGAGCATGGCGATGCAAGCCAAACTGCTGCGGGTGCTGGAAGATAGAAAAGTCGATCGCGTGGGCGGGACGGCCTCCATTCCCATTGATGTCAGGATAATTTCCGCCACGAACATCGATTTTACCCGGGGGATCGCCGAAGGAAAGTTCCGGGAAGACCTTTTCTACCGTTTGAACGTCATCCCGATCGAAATGCCGCCGTTGAGGGAACGCAGGGAAGACATCCCGCTGTTCATCTCCTATTTTATAGAAAAGTTCAATTCCGAAATGAACCGGAAGATCAGATCGATCAGCCCCGCCGCGCATAACCTTCTTTACGGCTATAACTACCCCGGCAACGTGCGCGAGCTGAAGAATATAATTGAACGTGCGGTCGCGCTGTCGCCCGATGATGAGATCGGGGAAGAGAACCTGCTCGGCCTTAAAAGCGCGTCTTCCGCTCCCGCCCCAGCCGCAGAGCTATCGCTAAAGGACGCCTGCGAGGATTTTGAGAAAAATTTCATAATCGGCATCCTGAAAAAAGCGGACGGGAGCCAGACCCGCGCGGCCAGGATGCTTAATGTTGCGCGCACCACACTGGCTTCAAAAATAAAATCATTAGGCATAAATTCGATCGATGACTGAAGTTTCGCTGACCGCCTGCCCGGATTATGACGAGAGCCGCGTCTTTGAAGCAGTAAATAAGGCGGTCGAGCTTGTCGGCGGGATAAAAAAGTTCGTTAAACCGGGGCAGAAAGTCCTCATCAAGCCGAACATGATGGGCGGCCACCCTCCCGAAGCCGGCATCACAACCCACCCGATGGTCCTCAAAGCCATGATCAGGCTGGTGATCAACGCCGGCGGCAAACCTGCAGTCGGCGACAGCCCGGGATATGATGATCCGCGAAAGGCCTTTGTTGCCTGCGGCTTTAAACAGGTTTGCGATGACACCGGAGCGCTATTTGCCGATTTTACCGATGGGATAGAAGCAAGGAATCCCACCGGGTTGAGATTTAAGTCATATACCATCGCCAGAGCCGCGCGGGAAGCGGATGTCATTATCAATCTGCCAAAGCTTAAGACCCACCATTTGACCGGCATTACAGGAGCGGTCAAAAATATGTTCGGCTGCGTCCCGGGGCTCTTAAAAACCGAATATCATGTAAAAATCCCCAGGGTCTATGATTTTTCGCTGATGCTTTTAGATATAGGTGAGCTATTAAAGCCTTCGTTGACTATAATGGATGCCGTTAAGGTAATGGAGGGAGAAGGCGGACCGGTCAATGGCGCACTTAAAAACTTCGGCTTGATCGCTGCCTCCGACAGCCCTTCCGCGCTCGATCATACGATCTGCCGCCTGATCGATCTTGATCCGGTATTGGTGCCGACCCTAAAAGCAGCTATGGATAATGGATTTGATCCGGAAAAGGTAAAAATTATCGGGGAAATGATAAAGCGCCCGGATTTTAAAAAGATCTCGGTCATCCCGAATGATGTCTTTCCCGGCCCGCCATGGATGAGAAGGTTCATCTCTAATCTGGCTTCAGAAAAACCGGTCCTCAACCGTGATAAATGTATCCATTGCGGCATTTGTTTTAACGTTTGCAAATCAATGGCGATTGATTTCACCAAAAAGATACCCGTCTATAATTATAACAAATGCATCAGGTGTTTCTGCTGTGCGGAAATGTGCCCCCAAAAAGCGATCGATATAAAACGCGGATTCTTAAGCGTTGTATTCCACAAGCTGGTTAAAATAATAGTAGAGATGCGGTCACGGTCAAAGCGCGGTTAGAGTCTTTATCAGATCTTCCCTTTTTAATTGCTTTAAGGCCTTTATCACCTGCCGCCGGTTTCGCTCCAGATACGGCTGAAGCAGCGCCTTCTGGAACGACCGCTCCTCCCCTTTCGGCACGTGCACGGTTTTTCCGGTAAAAGGATCGATGCCGGTATAATACATGCAGGTGGAAGCGGTTATCGGTGTGGGAGTAAAATTCTGAACCTGCTCGATGCGAATACGGTTATTTTTTAAGAACAATGACAGTTCCAGCGCGTGCGCGAGCGTACTGCCGGGATGGGAAGAAATAAAATAAGGGACCAGAAAATATTCCCGGCTATGCTTTTTTGAAAGCTTTTCGAACTTGTCCTTGAACTCCAGAAATTTTTCAACCTTCGGTTTTCCCATCAGCAGCAGGACTTCTTCGCAAATGTGCTCGGGAGCGATGCTTAATTGCCCGCCGACGTGGTACCGGACCAACTCGTCCATATATTCATCATCCAAAAGCGCCAGGTCGTACCTGATACCCGATCCGATGAACAGATGTTTTACTCCAGGGATCTGCCTAATTTGCCTTAAAAGATCGAGCGATGGTTTTTGGGAACATTTAAGGTCGCGGCAAACGGTCGGATAAATACAGCTGGCGCGCGTACAGCCGCCCTCCCTCTGGCATGTTATGCCGTACATATTCGCGGTCGGGCCGCCCACGTCCAGGATGCTCCCCTTAAAATCAGGCTGGGTCATGATCTTCTCTTTTATCTCTTTTTTGATCGATCCCAGGCTCCGGCTGACGATATATTTCCCCTGATGCTGTGAAATGGCGCAGAACGAACAGCCGCCGAAACAGCCGCGGTGGGAAACCGTGGAAAATTTCACAAAACCCCAGGCCGGGATATTTTTCCCCTTATACCTCGGGTGCGGCGCCCGGACAAAAGGCAGTTCGAACAGCGATTCCAGTTCCTTCTGGTCCAGATTTTTGGGGGGGGAAACCACCAAGTATCTTCCCTGGCAGGGCTGGATCATTACACGGGGATGTTTCTTTCGTCCTTCAAGATAATAAAGCTTGAACGCTTCCGCGTATTTTTTCTTATCCGCTGAAACTTCCTCAAATGATGGAAGGATCAAAGCATCTTTATATTTTGAAATATCTTTTCCAATTATTGCAATGTTTGGAATTTGATCATTTATATTTATTTCGGATTTCGGATTTCGAGTTTCGGATTTTGCTAATCCTAATATCCCTTTCTCCGCCATCCCGTAGACCAGATAATCCGCTTTCGCATCGAACAGTATCGAGCGCCGGACCTTGTCATCCCAGTAATCATAATGGGCAAACCTGCGCAGGCTGGCTTCCACCCCGCCCAGCACCACCGGCACCCCAGGAAAAAGATGCTTGACCCGGTTGGTGTAAACAATGGTCGCCCGGTCGGGCCGATGTCCGGCCTCTCCATTGGGAGAATACATGTCATCCCGTCTTATTTTATTGTCCGCCGTGTAATTGGCGACCATCGAATCGAGATTTCCGGCCGATACGCCGAAGAACAACCTAGGCGCGCCCAGTTCGATGAAATCCCCGTCCTTTTTTATGTCCGGCTGGGCTATTATGCCCACCGAAAACCCCTGGGTTTCAAGATACCGGGCGATCAGCACCGGGCCGAAGCTGGGATGATCGATATAAGCATCGCCGGTTATCAGAATTATATCCAGCTGATCGATCTTTCTTTTTTTGAGGTCTTCTTTTGTGATCGGTAGGAATTGAGACATTTAATACAATAAAAGTTTGGCTTTGATCTCGGGGATCTTTTTTTCGGCCGCTTCTTCTCCGGCTTTGATCAGGCGCTTGGCTTTGTCGAAGTCGATATGCCAGATGTCTTCCGGGATCTCCGGCTCGATCAGCACCTGGGCGGCCCTCCGGCTCTCCTCCGACATTTTCCGGACCATGATATCGTAAGCGCGGCCTACGACCTGAAAGATGTTGTCCGGTTCGCTCTTTCTTTTCCCACCGGGGACCACGTCGACCGCGATCACGAAATCCGCTCCCATCCGCTGGACGACCGACACCGGCAGATTATTGACCATGCCCCCATCAAAAAGAATACTGCCGCCGACCCTGGCCGGCTCAAAAAATCCGGGGAACGCGCAGGAGGTGGCAATCGCGATTGCCACCTTGCCCTCGTCGATCACGACTTCTTCGCTCGAGAGGATATCCGTGCAGACGACCGAAAGCGGGATGGCCAGTTCGGAGAACTTCTTATCGCCGATATTCTGGATGACGAATTTTTTGATCTCTTCGTTGGAGAGCGGGCCGTGCCGCCCAAAGGCAATGCGCATAAATGTGAACCAACCAAGCTTCAGAGAATTGACTTCCATTATTTCGGGTCCCATTCCGGCCGCGAACAGGGCTCCGACCAGCGCTCCCGAACTTACACCCGCGATGCAATCGATCGGGATCTTATGTTTCTTCAGTACTTTGACCACGCCGATGTGAGCGATGCCGCGTGCCACCCCGCCCGACAGGGCAAGGCCGACTTTCTTTTTGAAAATTTTCTTGAAGAGGTCTAGCAGGGTCACAACTATAGCTTGACGACCGTGGCTCCGGAGATGCCCTCGATCTTGGTCAGTTCTTTAAGGGATCGGTCCGGAACATCGGCGTCGACGTTGAGCACCATTACCGCCGCGTCTCCCGCCTTCATCCTCCCTACGTCCATGCTGGCGATATTGATGTTGTTCTGTCCGAGGAAGGTCCCGACTTTACCGATCATGCCGGGTTTGTCGAGGTTGTTGATGATGAGCATGTATCCCTGCGGATTCGCGTCTATCCGGTAGCCGTCGATCGAGACCAGCCGGTCTCCCAGTTTCTCAAATATGGTTCCGCCGACCTCCCGTTCGCCTTTTTCCGTCCCTATTTTAACCGAGATCAGCGAGGCGAAATCCTTCCTTTCCTGATTTTTGGCCTCGGTGATGTCGATCCCTCTCTCTTTGGCGATCAGCGGTGCGTTCACAAAATTAACTTTGACGTCCATGATCGGCTCCAGCAGGCCTTTTAATACCACAGTCGTCAGGGGGGAGACGTTAAATTCCGCCACCTCGCCCGAATACTCGACCGTCACTTTGCTCACCGCGCCTTTGACGATCTGCGCCGCGAGCTTGCCCAGTTTTTCGGCAATGCTCATATATGGCCTTACCGGCGCGATCAGTTCCGGCTTCATGCTCGGGATGTTGACCGCGGACCGGGCCGCGCCGCCCTTCAGCACTTCGATGATTTGTTCCACCACGTCAATCGCGACATTGACCTGCGCTTCTATAGTCGAAGCGCCCAGGTGAGGAGTGACCACGATATTGTCCAGCTCAAAAAGCGGAGAGCTTTCGCAGGGTTCCTTTTCGAACACGTCCAGCGCGGCGCCGGCAACCTGGCCGCTCTTCAAAGCGTCATAGAGCGCTTTTTCGTCCACGATGCCGCCTCGCGCCACGTTCACCAGCCTAACTCCCTTTTTCATTTTCGCGATGCTGTCGGCATTGACCAGGTTCATGGTCTCTTTTGTTTTGGGAACATGAAAAGTGATAAAATCGGCGTTCTTGAAAATGTCTTCAATGCTCGAAAGCTTTACTCCCAGACTTTTGGCATAATCCTCGGTCACGAAAGGATCGGATCCCAGCACGTTCATGCCCATGCCGATCGCGTAAGACGCCACTCTTCGGCCGATCTTGCCCAGGCCGATCACTCCAAGCGTTTTATTGAGAACTTCGACACCTTTGAACGATTTTTTTTCCCAGGCACCGCTCTTGAGCTTTGAATGCGCCTGCGGGATCATCCGCGCCATCGACAGCAGCATCGCCCAGGTGTGCTCGGCAGCGGCGACGGTGTTTCCCTCGGGAGAATTGACGACGATCACCCCGTTCTTGGAAGCGGTGGGAAGATCGACATTGTCCACCCCTACCCCGGCGCGGCCGATGATCTTGAGGTTTTTCCCGGCTTCGATTATTTTGGGCGTTACTTTGGTTTCGGACCGCACGACCAGCGCGTCGTAATCGGGGATTATCTTTATCAGTTCATCTTCCGAAAGTCCGGTCTTCATGTCAGCTTCAAATCCGGCATCGCGGAGCATCTTCAAACCGACTTCGGCGATCTTATCAGAGGCTAATACTTTCATGGTGTTGCTCTTTCCTTATATGATTTTAGCAAAAAGGGCGTTATAAATCAACCGGGCCTATGGGATCCAGCCGGGAAGCCATTTTAAATGGCTGATATAATCCGGCGCGACCGGGAATCCGTATATGATCGGCGAAAAATAAACAAACAGAGCCAATACGATCGCCAAATAAACCGGTACCACGATCCGGCCGACGCGGGTGTCCAGCCATCGGTCAAGGAGTGATGCCAGCGCCGCGATATAGAACGGAACCGCAGGAAGA
>CAIYXV010000049.1 GCA_903930225.1 uncultured bacterium
CGCCGAATACACCGGTCCCGGCTAACGCATTGGAGCTAAAATATCCAGCGTATGGATTGCCGGCTCCTCCTGCAGTGCCGTAAACGCCGTAACCGCCGCCATCGCTCGATCCCCAGACCCCGACGCCTTGACCGTTAGTCCCCGCGTTTATCCCATGCACACCGGCCGCGTGGATGCCTCCGGGCACAGTGGTATTTAATTTTCCGTTTATTCCCGCAGAATAATCATCCGTTGAACTGGTTTCTCCGCTTATGCCGGGCGCGGCTCCATTTCCCGCATGAAAACCATAAATACCCGAATTACCTTGTGAGCGACCAAAGATTCCATTTGATTTACTTGAATCCCCGTAAACCGCAATGCCAGTATCAGCATCCCCTCTGACACCAACGCCGCTTCCTGTGTAAGCTCTAATACCAAAGCCTGTCCCGTTTGTATTAATACCTATACCCGAAGGACTTGTATTATTAATACGAATACCATAGCTTGAATTGGTTACTTGCTCGGCAGTTGGACCAAGTTTCACAAAATTTGAAGAGTTGAATCCATCGATCGAGCTTGTGTTTTGTGCGGTCGCCGCAAAATCCGCCGCTCCCGCCCGATACGCGTACGGCACGGATACCAGCGCCACTCTCGGCGTCATCTCTGCATCGGTCCCGACCTTAATTCCAAGATACCTTGTGGTGCCGTCAAAAGCCGCTAAAAGATTGGCGGCGGAACTGGCGCTGGTGCTCCCAAGCTGGACCGAATAAAGTCCCGCGTCAACCGATACCGTTTGCGTTTCGTACCAGAGAGCAATCCCTCCCGTCGCGCCGCTGTAGATCGAAAAAACGACCGATAACGAAGGATTGGCGATCGCGTGGCCGGAGGCGTCCTTTAAAATTCCCTGGTAATTTATTTGTCCGGGGACGGAGGCAAAGCAAGCAGATGAAATTAGGATCAGAGCGGCCAGAAAGATATGCCCTTTTCTAATGATCCCTTTCATTAAAGCCATTTTACTGCACAACCTTCGATTGTCAATATGCATTTTTTAAAATCAATTATCCAATTGCTTCCAGTTCCCATTAAGATATATATAGGCATGATGGTTTTGGACCGCAACCACTCCTTCATCAGTTCCACTTGTTTGACGGGTAACCGGTTCGATCCAGACCCCATGACCGCCATAAAAATCAGCCGAATAGTTATTGAGCGAAAAACCCATGACACCAATTTGATTAGTGCTATTGCCTACTACCCCGGACCCATTCGAACTGGTACCAAAAATAGCATAACCGTTATCACATAAACCATAAACACCGTGACCGTTAGAGCTTCGGCCAAAAACACCTGAACCGGCGGAGCTTGAGCCATAAACACCATAGCCAATATCATTGGAGCCATATACGCCGCAGCCATTGCCGCCGGTCGCTTCTCCGGATACGCCGGCCAAACTGCCTTTGCCGTAAATGCCGATCCCGCCGCTTACGGTTGACGCGACATCTATACCGTATTTTCCCGTTGTTTCCTGTGTCACGGCCGGGCCCAGCATTACCGCTCCCGATGACGCGGCTACCGAATCGGCCATCCCCGAACGATAAGAGTACGGAACTGTTACCAGCGCCACCCTGGGTGTCATCTCGGCGTCGGTCCCGACTTTGATTCCCAGATACCGTGTCGTACCGTCAAAAACAGAAGAGCCGATCGCATTCACGCTCCCCAGCCGGACCGAATACAATCCGCTCTC
>CAIYXV010000050.1 GCA_903930225.1 uncultured bacterium
TTTACATGAGATCGGATGAGGGCGTGGCGTTTAAAGTGGATGAAATAAAAGAAATAAATGAGGAAGTGGAGGCAGCGGCCGGTCATGCCGGAACAAAAACTGGAACCGGGGGAATGATAACCAAGCTCCAGGCGGCGCACATTTGCCAGGACGCCGGGATCCCGGTGATCATTGCTCACGGAAGAACCGAAGGCCTGCTACAGAAGATCGCGAATGGCGATAAAGTTGGGACGCTTTTCGTGCCTAAGACCAAAAAGCCGGAATCCAGAAAACGCTGGGTGGCTCACGGGCTGACCGTGAAAGGCGTGGTGACCATCGATACCGGCGCGGAAAAAGCGCTGGTCGGCAAGGGGAGCAGTCTGCTTCCGGCGGGGATTAAATCGGTCGCCGGCAAGTTCAAGGTCGGCGAAATGTTAAGCATCAGGGACGCCGCTGGCAAAGAGATCGGACGGGGGCTTTCCAATTATCCAAGCAATGAATTAAACCGGATCATGGGAAAAAAATCAATAGATATCCCGAAACTGTTGGGGTATGAAGGGAGTCCCGAAGCAGTCCACCGGGACAATATGGTGATATTATGAACGAAGTGATCGAAAAAGCGAAAGCGGCAAAGTTCGCGTCGCGGAAAATGGGGCTGGTGCCGCCGAAGATCAAGAACGCGGCGCTTAGCGCGATGGCAGACGCACTTCTTGATAACGCCAAAGACATTCTTGCCTCCAATTCGATCGACCTTGAAGCCGGGGATAAAAAAGGCCTTTCCAAATCTATTCTTGACCGGCTGATGCTTGACGGAAAAAGAATAAAGGCAATGGCCGACGGGCTTTTGATCGTAAAAAATCTTCCCGATCCGATAGGCGAGATAATGGCTGAATGGCGCCGGCCCAACGGGCTTAAGATCAAAAAGGTAAAGGTGCCGCTGGGCGTGATCGGGATTATTTATGAGGCGAGGCCGAATGTGACCGTTGATTCCGCGGCGCTGTGTCTCAAAGCGGGCAACGCGGTCATTCTGCGCGGTGGATCCGACGCGATAAATTCAAACATCATGCTGACCAAGGTCATCCGCGAAGCGGCTTATAAGATGGGGATACCCGACGGCTCGATCCAGCTGATCGAGGATACATCCCGGATCGCGGCCGAAGACCTGATGGGCCTGCGCGAATACCTGGACGTGCTGATACCGCGCGGAGGAAAACACCTGATCCAGACGGTGGTCCAGAAATCAAAGGTTCCGACCATTGAGACCGGCGAGGGGAACTGCCACGCCTATGTGGAAAAGACGGCCGACCAGAAAATGGCGGTTGAGATCGTCGTGAACGCCAAATGCTCCCGTCCCTCGGTCTGTAACGCGATCGAGACCCTGCTGGTCGATGAAGCGATCGCCCATAAGTTCCTGCCGATGGTGTTCAAGCTGCTAAAAGAAGCGGGAGTGGAGTTGCGGGGCAATGAGCGTGTGCGGGAGATCGACAAAACGGTTAAGCTGGCAACGGAAGAAGATTGGGCGACTGAATATCTTTCGCTGATCATGGCGGTGAAAGTGGTAAAAGGGGTGGAGGAAGCGGTCGATCACATAAATAAATACGGGACCAGGCATTCGGAAACGATCATCACCAAGGATAAAAAAGCGGCCGGTTATTTTACGGACAACATTGACGCCGCCGCGGTATTTACCAATGCCTCGACCAGGTTCACCGACGGCTACGAATTCGGCTTCGGCGCCGAGATCGGCATCTCGACCCAGAAGCTGCACGCCCGCGGACCAATGGGCCTAAATGAGCTGACCTCCTATAAATACATCATTAACGGAACGGGACAGGTAAGATAAAATGAAGCGGATCGGGGTGCTGGGCGGAACTTTTAATCCGGTCCACAAGGGCCACCTGGCGCTGGCCGCGTCCGCAAAAGACCAGTTCGCGCTCGATCATATAATTTTTATGCCTTCCGGCACGCCCCCGCATAAGCCAAAAGAAGTGATCGATAAGGAATTCCGCTACCAGATGGTAAAGCGGGCGATCGGCGGGATCGATGATTATTCGATCTCCCGGGTGGAACTTGACCGCCCCGGATATTCGTACGCGGTCGACACTTTTAACGGCCTTAAGAAAAAATTCGGAAAAAATGTAAAACTGTTCTATATCATGGGCCTGGATTCGATCAATGAGATCCTATCCTGGAAAAAACCGCTGGAGCTATTCAAGCTTTGCGAATTTATTGTCGGGACCAGACCGGGGACCCGCATCCGCACGTTCCGGCGGCTGGTCAAGTTTCCTCCGCTTGAAAAGGAAGTCGACAAGATCCACATCATGGAATTGAAAGAGAATATTTCGTCGTCCGACATCAGGAAAAGGATCAGGGACAGCAAGCCGGTCGAAAAAATGGTGCCAAAAAAAGTGCTCGATTATATTAAAAAACAGGAGTTGTATAAATGACGATCCCGGAAGCGAAAAAGACCATTCTCCCGAACGGATTAAAAGTTATAACCGAGACCATGGACGAGGTGAGATCGGCGGCGATCGGGGTCATGGTTGGGGCCGGCTCCGGCAACGAACTGGACGGGGAGGAGGGGTTGACCCACTTCATCGAGCACATGGCTTTCAAGGGCACGCCGAAACGGAGCGCATTTGAGATCGCGGAGGCGCTGGACGAGGTGGGGGGAAGGTTCAACGCTTACACCAGCAAAGAACAAACCATGTATTACGCGATCGTGCTGGACAAGCATTTGAATGTGGCGGCGGACGTGCTCTCCGATATTTTCCTTAATCCCCTGCTTAAGCCGGAGGACATTGACTTAGAAAAGGGAGTGATCCTCGAAGAGATCAACATGTACGAGGATACGCCCGACGAGCTGATCCATGATCTTTTCGCGGAAACCATTTTGCACGGCCATCCGCTCGGCAAGCAGACCATCGGCACCAAAGAAAGCGTAAGCAGTTTCAAGAAGGAATCATTTAAAAAATACCGCGACCGACTGTATCGGCCCGACAATGTCATCGTCTCGGCCGCCGGGAATATGGAGCATCAGCAGGTGATCGATCTGATCATGCCGCATTTTAAAGACCTAAAAGGGAGAGTCGATCGGAAACCGCAGACCGAACCGGTGATCTCCGGCGAGATAAAAGTTAGAAATAAAAAGACAGAGCAGGTCCATCTGTGCCTGGGGGTAAAGGGCCCGGCGCAGACGGATGAGGACCGGTACGCTTTTAATCTGATGGAAACGATCATGGGCGGCTCGATGAGCTCGCGCCTGTTCCAGGAGGTCAGGGAGAAGCGGGGGCTGGCTTACGCGGTCTACGCCACCGAATCGCCGTTCCGGGATTTTGGGATATTCTATGTTTACGCCGGGACGGAGAAGAAGAACCTAACCCAGGTGATCGAGCTGATCCTGGCTGAATTCTCAAAGATGAAAAAGCAGGGTCTGACCGACCGCGAACTGAACCGGGCCAAAGAGCATCTTAAAGGCGCGATGGTATTGGGGCTTGAATCCACCGCCTCGCGCATGAGCTATATCGCGAAGTCCGAGTTTTATTACGACCGGGTGATCTCGATCGATGAGATATTTGAAAAAGTCGACCGTGTCACCAACGACGATGTGATAAAACTTGCCTGCAAATACTTGAAGAATGATTATCTCACGCTGACGATCATCGGGGACCTGACCGAGCCGCCGGTCAAGAAGCTGTTTTGCTAGGCAGGGCCCGCAGGGCCAGGATAAAACCGGCCAGGTAGACCAGATCGAACCCGGCAAAGACCGGCCACAGCCACGACACCCCCGCGAAAAACCAGTTATAAAGGGCAACGGTGCAGAACACGATCTTGAACAGTATGCAGTAAAATATCAGGTTACGGTTCTTTACTGGATCAACCGCTATATTGAACATCATCAGACCGAAGACCATAATCAGGAAAGCAGGGAACTGGATGTATTCGCTATGATCGGTCGAGGCAATGGCGGCTAAAGAAAATACCCAAGCGGGCAAAAAGATAAAGAGCGCGCCGATCACAAACTCGACGATACCGACAAAAATAAATAAAAGCCTCATCCAGACCATGTTTTTCAATTATTCTCTCTCCTTAAAATAAACAGCCCTCACTTTTCGGTGAGGGCTGTTATTTCATTCGGTCCTGTAACTATATTTTATATGCCACACTAGCCGCTATCTGTCCGCTGGTGTAACCGGTTCCGCCGTTGGGCGTTATCGATTGGAGAGTGTATTCGGCAAAGACCGCTCCCTGCATCGACCAGGCGAGGGCGGAGCCAAGCGTTAGGTCCATCTGGGTCGAAATTGTCGTTCCGCCGCTTGCCGTCGAGCGATACGACAGCCCGCAGTAGGGGATAAATGGGATCATCATCTTGCTGATCCCGATGCCGCCCATGATCTGCGATCCGCTGGTGGTCGTGTTCCCTCCAAGGAACACCGGCATGGTGGTATTAGTCGAAAGGATCTTGTACCCGGCACCAACCGCGACCGAGACCGGCAGGCCGGAACTTTCATCGAGCACCGTGTACTTTCCCGTCAGTCCATAGCTGGTGATCGCGGTCGCGATCTGGGTCCCTCCGACGGATGGAAGCCCGCCGACGTTTGCCATGCCGCCGTTAAAATAAACGTCGAGCTTGTCCATCAGCCCGTATCCCACATAACCGCCGAAAGAGGTCATGGAATAACCGCTGGTATTATCTACGTTTGAATCCTGCATGCCGACGCCGGAAAATGCCCAACTTCCTCGCCCGATCGGATTGGCGGTCACCAGGAGTTCCGCGGAAGCGGCCGTTACCACAAAAGCCGTTAATACCAATGCGATGATCAATTTTTTCATTCTCTTCTCCTTTGTTTGTTAATCCCGGAACAAAAACGATCTATTTGGCGACCACCTCCCTTTTATTAAAAGGTTAACTAAAGCTTATTATAGAATTTGCCGCCGGGCAAGCTGAATTTATGATTTTGTATGGTATAATCTGGCTTGGAGTTTGATCAAAAGGGGGAGCTAATATGATAGGTTGGATAATTCTTGGCGTAATAGTTCTGGCGGTTATTTTTATCTGGGGTTTATATAATTCTCTGGTCGGATTAAGAATGAGGGTGAGGGAGGCGTTTTCGGGTATAGACGTCCAGCTTAAAAGAAGGGCCGACCTGATACCAAACATCGTGGAATCGGTAAAGGGCTATGCCGCGCATGAAAAAGGCGTATTTGAAAATGTTGCGAACGCCCGTTCCGCTTTAATGAAGGCCACTGGCCCGGCCGAGAAAGCCGTGGCCGACAATCAGCTGACCGGCACGCTTAAGACCCTTTTTGCCGTAGCCGAGAACTATCCGCAATTACAAGCATCAACTAATTTCCAGCAGTTGCAGAAGGAATTATCGGACACCGAAAATAAGATCGCCTATTCCAGGCAGTTTTATAACAGCAATGTAACGGAATTCAATACCAAGATCATGGTTTTTCCCAATGTGGTGATCGCGGGGCCGCTCGGATTCAAGGCCGAGGAATTCTTCGGCGCGACCGAAGAGGACCGGGCTAAAGTCCAGGTGAAGTTCTAGCTACCAGCTCCCGCCGCCTCCGCCACCGCCGCCTCCGCCGGAGAACCCTCCGCCACCGGAGAATCCGCTCGATGAGCTTGGCTCGTGCGTTACCAGGTTGCTGTGCATGGAGCTCATAAGCATCGGGGTCATTATATAAAATGGATCGTTGCCGGTATACCAACCGGGATGGTAATCGGGCTTTATGATCTTTAGCTGTTCCATGAACTTGTCGATATATCCCAGCGAGATGGCATACGGTATCATCTGCTCGACGATCGCCAGCTGTTCCGCCTGCCACTTGTAGTTACGCGACATCCGGCTTAGGAATAGTTTTAAGCCATCGATCTTCCAGTCGATCTCGTCCCCATCCGGAGTCCGCCCGAGCGTCCTGGTCGAAATGATGAAAAGCGCGATCCCGACAAGCGGGAACCCGAAGAAAAACGTGAAA
>CAIYXV010000051.1 GCA_903930225.1 uncultured bacterium
GGGTCTGGCGTCTACGGAGAAAACACCAGCACTGGCTATGCGGGGTACTTCAAGGGCGGCAAAGGGATCTCGGTCGAAGGCCAGGTTATGTCAACCACCGGCTATATGTTCCCGGACGGTACGATCCAGACGACAGCCGCAACCGGTGGCGCAGTTGGAAATTACGTCCTCAAAACTGGCGATACGATGAGCGGGACATTATTAATCGATGTGAGACCAACCGGTGTGGTTAACGGCCTTAAGGCGCAGACACTTAACGCTTCGGGCTACGCGGTTTATGGCACGGCAGAAGGAACTTCCGGCCGGGGTGTTTATGGTTCGTCGAATGGTAGTCTCGGGTCTGGCGTCTACGGAGAAAACACCAGCACTGGCTATGCGGGGTACTTCAAGGGCGGCAAAGGGATCTCGGTCGAAGGCCAGGTTATGTCAACCACCGGCTATATGTTCCCGGACGGGACAGTCCAGACCACGGCGGCGACGGGAGGTGCGGTTGGAGACTACGTTCTGAAAGCCGGAGACACAATGACCGGGACGCTGACCAATACCGCTAATGTGGTCGTCTACGGTAAAATGGGCGTCGGGACAAATTCACCCGACACTAGTGCAGTGCTGGAGCTGGCTAAGGCAAGCGGGGTCAGTATGCTGATGAACTCAGCGTACTCCAATGTGAATACCGAAGCGGCATATTTCACCGGCCGCCGAGCTCGCGGTACCATCGGTGCGCCATCTGCCGCGCAGACTGGCGACGTTTTGATCTCCCTGGGAGGAATGGGATATCGGGCTACTGGGTGGGGATCCGTCACCAACGGCAGGATTAGCATCTGGGCCGCCGAGAATTTCACGGATTCGGCCAACGGGACCTATATGACCTTTACCACGACACCAATCGGGTCCACAACGGCTTTCGAAAGGATGAGGATCGACAATGCTGGCAATGTCGGCATCGGGACGACGAATCCGACAGTGAGTCTGGAAGTAAATGGAAGAGCCAGGGTTGTCGATACTAATAATAATGTATTCATTACCGGCGGCAATAGCACAACAATCGGTACTTATAGTACTGCCATTGGAACCAATGCCCTTATTTCTAACGACACCGGTAATTTTAACATTGCTATCGGCAATCGCACTCTCTACTCCAATACCGCCGGCAGCAATAACACGGCCATGGGCAATAATGCGCTTTATTCCAACACGACGGGGATCAGGAACATCGCGATGGGCAATCAAGCCGGATACTCGGCAACCGGGTCGGGAAATATTTTCCTTGGATTCCAGGCGGGCTCGACTGAAACTGGAAGCAATAAGCTTTACATTGCCAATTCGGGCGCCAATCCGCCGCTGATCTATGGTGATTTCAGCACCGGCAACGTCGGCATTGGGACGACGAGTCCGGGACAGAAATTGAGCGTTGCCGGCACGATCGAAATGACCAGCGGCAGTGGCGGCGGTATAAAATTCCCTGACGGGACGATCCAGACGACGGCGGCGACGGGTGGAGCGGTTGGTGCTTATGTCCTCGAAGCCGGCGACACGATGACGGGAATACTGACAATAGACGTAAGCAACAGCCGGGGCCTGAATGCGAGAACAAGCAATACTTCGGGTCGGGCAGTACAGGGAGATGCATACGCGACCGGGCCAGGAGTTTCGAATATCGGTGGTTTTTTTGTTGCCAGGGGTGATAGCGGTCAGGGTGTTTTTGCTAACGCAACGGCAACCGGAGACATCACAAATACCGGGGTTTATGCAATATCAGCCGGCAACGCCGGATATGGGGTATACGGTCTAGCAAATTCAGGCGGAACATCGACAAATTATGGCGGATATTTTAGAGCTGATGGAAGTATTGGCCGGGGGGTATACGGCCTTTCGATCAAAGCGGGAGGCACGGGTGTATACGGTGAAAATAGTAGCACCGGTTATTCCGGCTATTTTACCGGAGGATCGGGAGTGAAGATAGTGGGAACGCTGGAGGTGGATGGGACAATTGAAAGCAAAGTCGGCGGCATCAAGTTCCCGGACGGGACAACCCAGACGACGGCGGCGACGGGCGGAGCAACCGGTAATTACGTTCTCAAAACCGGCGATAGCATGACGGGGACGCTGACCGTGGACACTTCCGCCACTTATTCGGTTTACGGGAAAACAAGCGGCAACTTTGGGGTTTATGGAAGCGCAACCGCAACTTCCGGCGCAACTGCTGGCGGATACTTTGAGTCGGCAAGTACTTCCGGCCAAGGTGTTTTTGGTTATGCGTCAGCAGCGACCGGCTCAACTTATGGAGGATATTTCCAGTCTGAAAGCGTCTCCGGTTGGGGGGTTAGGGCTGCTACCCAGGGACCTTATGGGGTTTATAGCCAAGCATCTGGTACCGGCTTATCAAACTACGGTGTAATGGGAAGAGCAACTGGAGCCGGCGGAGCTAACTACGGAGTTTATGGCCTCGCTACCAGCGGCACAACTAATAATTACGGTGGATACTTTTTAACAACAAGCAGCACCGGCTACGGGGCTTATGGATGGGCAAACGCAGCTTCCGGCGCAAATTATGGCGGATATTTTACCTCTGGAAGCGGCACTGGCTATGGTGTTTATGGAAGCGCCACCGGGACTACCGGCACAAATTACGGCGGGTATTTTACCGCAGCGGGTAATACAGGCCAAGCGGTTTATGGTAGGGCAAGCGGAACCGGCGCAAATTATGGCGGGTACTTCACGGCGGAGGGTAGTTCCGGCTATGGTGTTTATGGCTCGACAGCGGGTATAAGTGGCGTTGGGGTTTATGGCGATGCGAACAACACCGGAGCAGGTACAAATTACGGTGGATATTTTGCAGCGGCTTCCACCACCGGAAAGGGTGTTATGGGGAATGCGTCCGGAACAACAGCAATAAATTTTGGGGTTTCGGGTCAGACTGCCAGTTCCAGCGGTTGGGGCGGATACTTTACAGGCGGCAGAGGACTATATGCAAGCCGAATACTTGCCGGCACATTGATTGCCGAACCCGGCACCTCCTGGGAAGCATATGTATACGGCGATATGAAGGTTACGGCAGTTATGTCCAAGGGAAGCGGGACTTTCTTGATCGACCACCCGGCTGATCCAAAAAACAAGATTTTAAGGCATGGCCTTGTAGAAAGCCCGGATAACATGAATATTTACGACGGTGTGGCTGTTTTGGATGAGAATGGGGAAGCCGTTGTGTCCGTGCCTTCATATTTTGAGGCGCTAAATAAAGATTACCGCTACCAGCTGACCACCATCGGCGGATACGCTCCGGTCTACATTAAAAGTGAGATCGAAAACAACCATTTTGTAGTTGCGGGCGGCCGCGCGGGAATAAAGGTCAGCTGGCAGGTCACCGGCGTAAGACAGGACGCGTTTGCCCTGGAACACCCGGTAGTGGTTGAGGAAGAAAAAGGAACCAGCGGGGAATATATCAAAGGGAAATATATTCATCCGAAAGAATTTGAAAAACACCCTGAATTAAAAGACGGCCGGAAGATTTCCAACATGGGGCAGTAGTGAAGACATTTTTAGGTTGCCCGGGGTTAATTGAGGCTACATAATGAAAAAAATAACTGTTTTTAATATTTTATTTTTAATTTTTTGTTTCAGCGCGGCGCAGGCCGCTCTCCGTTCCAGCGCAAATTATCAGATCAAAGCCGATGTCTCCGACCAGGTTGGGACCAAATCGGCTTCTGTTTCCTACAGCATAATTCCCGGCGCGGGCGGCCAGCCGGGGGTCATCGGCAAGTCAACTTCACCCAATTACAAAACCGGTCAGGGTTACATATACGGTTTGCAGGATGATTATACCCCGCCGACCATTCCGGGGTCATTGACCGCCGAGGCCCGGCCGACCAGCGCGCCGACCTACGTCTACCTGAGCTGGCTGGCCTCAACCGATGAGTCGGGTATGGCCGGCTATAACCTTTACCGCAGCAATACCCCCGGAAGCGGATACATCAAGATCATGTCGCTGATCCAAGCGATGACCACAAATGATGCCAGCGTTTCGCTGGGAACAGATTATTATTATGTAGCGACCGCGCAGGATATATATAATAATGAAAGCGCGTACTCCAATCAGGCCAGCGCGCCCCTGCTTTCGCTGACCAGGGAAGCGCTGGTGGTTGCGCCCATAATCGGCGGATACAAGGGCAGCGCTCAGGATGCCGTGCCGGGATCGACCATAAAATACAACATTTACCAGACAAATAAAGGTTTTGCGGTCGCGACCAGCATAGAAGTAGTTGACTCTATCCCGTTAAAATCCCAGTTCAAGATCGGCAGCGCTACCGGAGAAGCGATCACATCGGTTAAATATTCAAACGACAACGGAGCAACATTTAATTATATACCTTCCGGGACAAATGTTGATCCCAGCGTGACCAACATCAAGTGGCTGTGTTCGGACATGGTGTCCGGGATCACTAGGAAGGTCGAGTTTGCCGTGGTAATACGATAATGAAAAAGATTTCAAAAAAATCCTTGACAAAATTTTGGGTATGGTGTAATATTCATGGAAATGAAAGCTAGAGTTGTTTTTTATCTGCTTCTTTCGGTCATCTTAATTACTTTCTGCAGCGTTTCGTATGGAATTTCAGTCCCCCTAAATTTAAACGCAAAAGCGGATCCCGATCAAAGGACCGTTCATCTAAGCTGGGACCGCGTGGCGGACGCGGCCGGTTATAATATTTATCACAAAGAGGCGACCGACCTCATGGCGACCAAGATCAATTCCGCTCCCGTAAGCGATTTGAGCTATGTTGACAGCGCCGTCCAAACCGGCCGGGACTACCTGTTCTTTGTCAGGGCGGTCGGCGCCGATGGCGCAGAGAGCGCGGACAGCATCGGCATCGGCGCGCCATTGATGAATGTTGCCACCAGCGCTTTGGTCACCACCAATAAAGATAATCCCACCTCCGCCCGAAGCATTCGCACCGGCAGCCTGGTCACCTTCGCGGCATCAGGAGACATGATCACTTATCATATCTCGTATTCCAATCTCGGTTTCAGCGCGGCCAAGAACGTCCGGATAGATTTCGATATCCCTTCCGGCACCGTGATCGCGGGCGCGCCGATCGCAAAAAAGGGGCCGGGATTGGCGGTCTTCTATTATGATAAGGCATCCAAAGCCTGGCAGAGCAAGATCGGCAAAGAAGATAACATAACAAAAGTTCGACTGACCGTTCCCGCGGTTATTTCGCCCGTAAAACAGGTCAAGGACGCGAACGGCAGCATTGACCTTAATGTCATAATAAAGATATGAAGAAAATATTATTATTTGGATTTATGCTGGTGACCCTGCAGTTGAGTGTTAATGCCGCGCCGGCTTATAATTACGCTCTGGGCCAGGTTCCGGTCGGGACGTTCTCAAATCTGGCGGCGGCGGTAGACGGAAAGTTGGGCACGTTCGCGGTTTCGCAGAACATAAGCGAAGGCTCGCAATTTTTCACGATCGACCTGGGGCGGGAGATCTTGATCGGCTCGGTGAAAGTGGTCTGGAAATCCGACGCTTTGAGCAATAACTACAGCATCCGGGTTTCAAAAGATAAAAAAAACTGGTTCAGCGAATTTTCGGAGGTGGACGCCTCAACCGGCGCGGCAGACCCGGCCGATGGGACCATTTCCCAGGTGATCTCAACCGCCAGATATACCATGCCCTCAAGATTCATTCAAATTTACATACCGATGGGCAGCGCCGCTTCCGCCCAGAAAGTCCAGATCTCCGAGGTCCAGGTTCTGCCGGCGCAGGAGATGGCTTTTACGCTTGAAGAAGTTAAACCTTATGCCGTAAGCAATAAACGCGCGGTTATTCTTTATCGAACCTCAATTGGAGCGGTTAACGGGCAGGTCCTCTATGGCAGTGACCCGAACAATCTTTCCAGTGTTGCGGCCAATTCGGAATCAGGAGTGATAAACAGCGCGGTTCTGATGGATCTTGAGCCGGGGCGTCCTTATTATTATGAGGTAAAGGCCTGGGATACGCTCGGGAAGGCGGTCGTATCGGATGTTAAACACTTTGTGCCGTCATTTGTCAATGTTGCTCTCAATAAAAATGTTTCGGGGACGTTCACCGAACTGCCGCCCAACGACCCGCTGGTCGACCGGAATACCCCGGTGCTTGCGCGTTCGGTCGATGGCCTCACCGATTACTTCAAAGGAATGGCAACTTCGCGCTCCATAAGAAGTGAAGACCAGGAGATTACGGTCGATCTGGGGGCCAGTTATCCGATCAATTCCATCGTTTCATACTGGCGCGCGCTGGCCTATCCCGAAAGCTTCAGCGTTAAAATAAGCAGCGATGGGGCCGGTTGGACCGAACTCGCCTCCAAAGTTAACGCGGGCGACGGGGCGTTCATGCGCTCCGGGTCGGGCGACCCGATGAGAGTCATCAATACCGACGCCAATGGCGCCACCGCGCGGTACGTACAAGTATTGATCGGCAAGGACAGCCCGTTCTTCGTGAAGCACGCCAATTGGGATTTTGTGCAGTTAATGGAATTGGAAGTATTGAAGAAATGAAAAGACTTATACTGGCGGCCTTGGTTTTGATGTTTTTTATCGGCGCCGGGTATTGCAGCCAGGTGGATCTGGTAAAAAGCACCAGGAATTCGAGCGGCGTCAGCTGCGCTGAGATCCCGAATTTGATAAGGGAAAAACTCGGGTTCACGTCGATCGCGGTCAGCTGGATCGAGAGGCATGTTGACGGAATAACCCAGGTAGTGCTAAAAGTTTCCGCGCAGAAAGAGGTAACCTATCCCGAAAGCCTGACCCTGGCGTATTCCTGGAATCCCGAATTTGTCTGGGATGTCCGGTCGCCGTCGCAAAACGTCCAACCGTCGAATGTACTGGCGAAAAACTGGATGGAAGGTAAAATCTAATGCAAAAATCAAAATTCTTGGTCAATAGTTTTAAGTTTATTGTTCTTAGCTTTTTCATTTTTGCGCTGGGATTTATGTCATCGGCTTTTGCGGTCACTTTTAATTCTACCGGCAACCCGACCGATACCGCGTCCGGGACGCTCGTTACCGCTCTGGCCACATTGGAGACCGCAAGCTACAAAGATGCCAACAGTTCGCTAATGCCGACCGCTGACGCCTCTTCGAGCGGCAATGATCAAAAAACCACCCTCGGGGAATATGGTTTTTCAGAGTCGGGGGCAATCAGCCTGAGCGTTATGCCGGGAGATACAGTTTCCCAGTATTATGGTATCACCAATGAGGGGAATAACTTCGACTCCTACACCTTCAGCCACAGGTTCGATCAGTTCAACGGGGCATCTGGATGGGTGGTCCAGGTATGGGATGGCGTAACTTTTGTTACAACCCTTACCGCGGGAACTGCCTTCCCGCGCGTAAAAACCGTATCCAACGATGCCGACGCTTTCTATAACTACAAGGTGATCGTGCCCACCGGTGCTGGCGCGCCGAACGCTTCCTATATCACCATTGTCTCGACTTTCGACACGACCGCCGCTCCCTGGGGCAAATATACGGGTGGGAACGCTTTCACTTACGGCGGGAAAAACCACACCTTGGAAGCAGTGCAGGATACCGTAGCTTCGCCATCGATCGCCATTACCCGCACCTCAACCGTTGACGCTCCCAAGGCCGGCGTTGGCTACGGCGGCGGCGTCTATGACAAAGTCCCGGGCGCGATAATCACTTACCGCATAAATTACAACAATACCGGCAGCGCATCGGCTGAAAACGTGATCTTAACGGATAAAGTTCCATCGTCTACCAATCTTGCCCACTTTAATACCACCGGGAATACCAATTTTGTCAATATTACCATGGGGCAGGGCAATGCTTCCGGCTGGACCCTCTCTTACTCGGTGCTGGATAATCCGAGCAAGGCTTATGGTAACAGCAGTGATTGGAGCGGTGCAAACGGCGGATCGATCGGAACGCTGACCGTTGGAAATGAGCAATTTCCGGGCGGCAGCGCCACCTACGCCAACGGAAGCGGCAACATTCCTTACAATGCCAAGTGGGTCAAGTGGGAAAAGCTGTATGTCAGCGCCGCGGAAAATAATAATTTAACCTGGGGAGTATCCATCAGATGAAAATCCGAAATCCGAAATCCGAAATCCGAAGATTGGTTTTTTGTCTGGTAATGGGGATTTGTTTATTGGGATTTGTAAATATGGCGCAGGCGGTGACTTTTGCGACTACCGGCAATCCGACCGATACCGCAACCAGCACAAATATCATTGCCCCGGCGACAATTGAAACGCTTGCCTACCAGGCGCTGAATTTGACCCAGATGCCCACGGCTTCGGCTGGTTCCGATATCTCGCATATTGTTACTTCGGAATACGGTTATTCCGGTCCCGGCGCGCCGCCGGATCTGAGCGTAAATCCGGGAGACATAGTCTTCCATTATTACGCGGTCACAAATGAAGGCAATGCCAATATGCCGATCGTTTTTCATCACTTATACAATAAATTCGGGGGGGGCAGCGGATGGACGGTTGAGTTCTACCTTAACGGTAGCTTGACCAGGACGCTGGTGGCGGGGGTCATTTCAACCGATGCCACGACCTTAAACGATGATTTAGATAGTCTGTACTATTATCGGGTAGTTGTTCCCGGAGATGCGGCGAACAACGCTTCGGTGTCAATAACCAGCACGGTGGACAGCGCCAGCACCCCGGTCAGTCCAACCGGTTATACCGGCGCCAACTCGTTTACTTACGGCGGCAAGGGAACCAATACCGACATCGTTAATGATTCGGTGTCAGCTCCGCTTATTTCTTTGACCCGGTCTTCAACCATCGATGCTCCCAGCATCTATGCCGGCGGCCGGCGCGATGCGGTACCGGGCGCGGTGGTGACCTTCACCATGAATTACAATAATACCGGAGCCGCCTCAGCCGAAAATGTGGTATTGGTTGACAAGGTCCCGGTCAATACCAAGATCGCTCATGTAAATACGACCGGGGTCACGACCAATGTCACGATAAGCGCCGCCCAGGGCAATGCCACCGGATGGGTAGTAAAGTATTCAACCCTTGACAGTCCCAGCAAGGTTTACGGCAATACCGCGGATTGGAGCTTCGCGAACGGCGGCACGATCGGAACCCTGACCGCAGGAAATGAAATGTTCCCGGGCGGCGGGGCCACTTATCAAACCGCGGATGCTCCTTACAATGCGAAGTGGATAAAGTGGGAAAAGCTGTATGTCGCGCCGGCTGAAAACAAAACCTTAACCTGGGGAGTAACGATAAGATGAAAATCCGAAATCCGAGATCCGA
>CAIYXV010000052.1 GCA_903930225.1 uncultured bacterium
CGCCGAAGGAGGGCAGGCCGGGCCTTTTAAACCGCGCCTGCTATCTCATACTCTTCGATCATGGCCAGCAACGCCATCAGAAAAGAAACGGTGCTTTCCCCCCCCTGGTTCAGACTGACCCCCTCCGGCAGCAAGCCGTCGGCGCAGCCTTTGGTTTCGTGATCGTATAAAGACATCCCCATGTCGTTCTCGCCGAGAAACCAGCCGAACGCCTGCCGCATCTTTTTTAGATATTCTTTCTCCTGGGTAACCCGGTAAGCCGACTGATAAGCCAGGACCATGGCCGCTGCGTCGATCGGCTGCTGGTCATACTGCGCCCTCTCCCCGCCTCTCTTATACCAGCCGCGGCTGCCAACAATCGAAAGGCGGTCATTATGGACCATGGTTTTTTCGAGGAATCCCAGCGTCTCTCTGGCGATTTGCAAATATTTTTCTTCGCGGAGAATGGAATAGGTTTGAAATAGCGCCATCGGCATGATCCCGTTATCGTAACAGATGATATCTTCGAACCAGCGCCAATTATCATCAGAAACATTTTTATATAAAGCCAATAAATAGTCGGCGCATTCGCGCAGCAGGGCGGTGACGCTCTCATCCCCCTGGTAGCAGCGCAGATAAGATACCAAACCCAACATGGCCAGGGCTTTTCCGCGCAAGTTCAAGCCGCGCACATGGGGCAACGCCTTCCGGAAGCACTCGTAAGCCAGTGAGCGATAGGCGTTGCGCGGCGGCCGCCAGATGATATAGCCGAGCGCCCAGAGCGCCCGGCCGCACGCGTCGTCCGAGCCGGTCTCATCCAGGAAGTGGCGCTGGTAATCGATAAAATTCCGGAAGCGCCCGTCGGGATTTTGCATAAAATGGGTAAAGCTGAAATAAGTGGAGATCAGCTCCTTGGCGTCCTCGCTCTGCAGCAGGAAAAACGCCCAGGCGCACAACATCAGCGCGCGGGAGTTATCGTCCAGACAATAACCCGTATGCCGGTCGGGCACGATGTACTTGGCATGCTGGATCAGTCCCGTATCATCGGTCAGGCGCTGCAAGTGCGATAGATCGAACGGCGGTTCGCGCAAAAGCAGGACGGGGGTTTTTAGCGCTAAAGATCTTTTGGCCGCGGTGGCCGCGGTTTGCCTGAATATCTTCAGATATTTTTCCGCCACTATTTCCCAGCGCATCTGCCGCCCAAATTTATAGGTTTTATCGCGCAGCAACTTTAGCGTCGCTTTGTTCGACAACAGGTCGCGCAGAGCCGCGGCCAGCGCTTCACTGTCCCCAAAGTTGATCAATCGTCCCCGGCCTTCGGCGAGCAGCTCTTTGGCATACCAGTAAGGGGTGGAGATGATGGCGTTTCCCGCCCCGATCGCGTAGGACAGGGTCCCGCTGACGATCTGCGCCTCATTCAAATATGGCGTAATATAGATATCCGCCGCCATGAGCCAGGCATAGAGCTCTTCCAGGCTGACAAAGCGGTCATCAAAGATCACATGCTCCTGCAGTCCCAGCTCATCGACCA